>CALYQH010000001.1 GCA_945283395.1 uncultured Ventosimonas sp.
CATGGATTCATGACATGGAGAACGTGCTATGAAGCCGATTAGTCAAGTAATAGGCACTATGCCTGCCATGAGTATAGCGCAGCCTTTACGCATTGATAGCGAGCAGATTGCTAGCTTTGTGAACGCTGTTTTTGATCAGTTGAAATCAATATTCCCAGCATGGTCGGCCGCATGGAAAACCCAGGGCGATATTGATAACGCTAAAAAGATATGGATTATAGCATTCGCCGAGAACGGGATTACGACTAAAAAGCAAGTTTCATTAGGGCTTAAGGCTTGCCGTTCCTTGAAAACCGACTTCCTGCCTAGCATTGGTAAATTCATTGAGCTATGCAAGCCTACACCTGAAAACCTTGGTTTACCAGACCCAGAAACAGCATTCAAAACAGCCTCAATGAGACTTTACAAGCCATTACATCCAGTCCTAGAGGCTACCATCAAAGAGGTTGATAGCTACGATCTGAGATGTGGCAGAGTAAGTTTTAAGCAATTTGAATACGTCTACATGAACAAAGTCAACTGTTTTGCTAATGGTGAACCCCTAACAAAAAAAGTTAATTCAGCCATTACCAACCAAAGCGACAAGCCGAAAGGACTAGAAGCTATGAATATAACAGCAGATCAAGCCATTGAAAAGCGGATAGCAGAACAAGGCATCAGTAAAAACGCTAAAGAGGCCAGAGCGCAGGCACTTGCTATGCTAGGTTTAAAGGATAGAAAAAATGGATAAATTAAAAACCCTAAGCCCAAGAGAATACCAAGTATACAAGCTTATTTGTAATGGTTATGCAGCTTGTCGGGTTGCTTATGAGCTAAACATAAAAGTATGCACAGTAAGGGCGCACACTAAAGAAATATTCAACAAGCTAGGTATTCACAATAGAACACAGATAGCTATTTATGCTTATAGACAATTTATAAAGCAAATAGCAGATGGACAGATTAATGATCCAGTAAAAGCGGCTAGTGAGCTTTTGGAGGGTAGGAAATGAATCAAGAAGAAATAAGGCTGGCTATCAAAATTTATATGGCTGCACGAAAAATAAGATTAACAGACTTAGCTAATGAACTAGGTTGTACAGCAGGTCATTTATCTGGTGTGCTAACTGGCAAAAAGCCTATCACAAAAAAATTACTAGATTACTTCAAAATCAGTAAAAAGTTAGTTTTTTCGACTACAGATAAAGAGTTCTTTGCGTTTACCTTTTTAGCTAGAGATCAGATTAGAAAAGCAAAAAACCAAACGCTAGGGGGCAAGTGATGATAAGAATTTTCAAAACCTTATTAGAACTAACCGTATTCATACTGTGCGTATATTTCATATTAACGTTACTTTTCATAGGTACTTATTTTGTTCTAGATAAATATACCCCTTATGACGACTCGGACGCACCCTGCAAGCGAAGCGGATTTAAGGTAATGACAGATTATAAGACGGGGTTGCAGTATCTAAAGGCTGGAAGTGCAGTTACCCCAAGATTAGATATAACTGGAAAGCAAATTAGGAAGGGTGAGTGATGAGCGGCATGATAGGAATTAGTAAAACTGAAAAATCAGTTGAATGGTACACGCCTAAATGGGTATTTGACACGCTTAATATTAACTTTGATTTAGACCCATGCAGCCCTTTTAATTTTGATACTCATGTTCCAGCCACAACCAAATACACAATATTTGATGATGGCTTAAGTAAGGAGTGGATTGGTCGAGTTTGGTTAAATCCTCCTTATGGAAGAGAAGTTGAGAAATGGATTAAACGAATGATTGATCATAAAAACGGTATAGCTCTCGTTTTTAGTCGCACCGACTCTAAATGGTGTCAAGAAGCCATGAAGTCAGCAGATGCTGTTTTATTTTATCGTGGCCGTATCAGCTTTATCGACGGCGCAACAGGAAAACAAAATAACAATGGTGGTGCAGGTTCATTATTTCTAACTTGGGGCGAAGAAAGCGTAAGAGCTTTATCAAATATGAGTGATAAAGGTTTCATGATTTTTAATAGCGCCAAGGATGGTGAGTGATGGATAAGAAAGAAGATTTCACTCTTAACAACATAATCCAGATTGCCGACTTTTCTATACTAGAAAAAAAGACAAAATGGGGATCAAAAGAATGTAAGCATAGAACTATTACTCTTGATGATAACGGGCAAATAGTTACATGTTGTGATTGTGGTCAGCAAGTAAGTGCTTATTGGATGCTGAGAGAGAGCAGTAACCTCTGGAAAATGTTAGAAGATCAATTAAAGCGTAGAGAAGATAAGCTAAGAGAGGACAAGGAAGCCAATTTATACAGGATAGCTTCAAGGAGGGTTGATAAAATCTGGCGATGTAAAGATCTAGTTCCTTGCTGCCCTCATTGCGGCGAAGGAATATCTACTTCTGACGAATTAGGAAGTGTAGCTATAAATAAGCGAGTTGACGAAGCAAGAAGAAAGGCTAGAGAGGCTATCAAAAAATGAGTAGATCAGAGCGCAAATTATGTACACATCCAAAAACATTAAATGAAAGATTAGCTTATCTTTGCAATAAAGATAAAACAGAAAATAACTTATTAGAGCTTAAATGGTTTGGCTTTGTTATTCAGCCTGATTTATTTGCTTTTGATAAATTTGGTTTAGGCATTGGCATTGTTGATTCAAATGGAATCATTCATGCCAAATTTCTTAATGACTTTAGCAGGTTAGTTAAGTTTTATCGTGGTTTAGCTGATGTTGAGTTCTTTAAGGGGTGTACAGAGCTGCTAGATTCAGCCTACAACAGCAAACCTTACGAGGAAGTCAAAGAAATCAAAGTACCTCAAATATCAATTACTGAGCCTAGCTATTGTCAAGGCTTATCGATAAACGAGCTATTAGATCAGTTATTCGAGAGAGTTTTTGAGGTGAATAATGGGCAATGAGCGCAAATTCCGCATACAGTCCAAGGCAGGCATAGAGCTAGCGTTAAAGAATGCAGGCAATGTACTCAATACCTTAGTTAACTCAGATAGCTCCAAGGACGGCTACGAGCTAGTGATCCGCAACTATAAAAGTAAGCGTTCAACAGACCAGAACAAACGTTACTGGGCAATGCTAAGACTTATCTCAACTAACGTATGGATTGATGGCAGGACCTTTAATGATGAGGTATGGCATGAGCAATTTCGACGTTGGTTCATAGGTTGCGAAGATATTGTATTGCCTACGGGAACAGAAACAAGAGGTATAAGCACAACTACGCTATCAGTAGAAGAGTTCGGTCATTACATGGCTCAGATAGAACAATGGTGCGCTGAACAAGGCTATCCAATCATGCAAGAGGAGTTAGTAGCATGAGAATAATCAGCCAATACATACAAAAAATTACAAAAGGTGGTATAGATGCAAGGTAGAACAGTCACTAATGCTCAGAAAATTTACTGGGATAATCTTTGCCAAGTTGTAGGTTGTATAGTTTGTCGTAAGGAAGGTAATTTCAACAATTATGTATCTATCCATCATATAGATGGTAGAACTAAACCCAATGCACATTGGCTAGTTTTGCCATTATGTGCTTCTCATCACCAAGATAACGGCTTGGCAGTAGCTGTTCATCCTTATAAGAAACGTTTCGAGCAAACATACGGGAATCAATACCAATTAATAACAGAATGTATAGATGTTCTGCAAAGACAAGGTTTAGTAGTCCCTAAAAAAGTGCTAGAGATAATTGGAAAAGGGGTGAGGGTAGCGTGAGTACTAGCGAGCAATATAGAGCCGAATGTGAGGCTCGTTACTTGTTGAGCAGAGGCTACACAACAAAGGCTATGACTAATCAGTTGCATGATGAGATTAGAAAGAAAAGAGGCTTAAAGGCAGCTGATTACTTAATAGACAACATGAGAAGGGTATACATAGAGCAGAGGGCAGGTTAATGAGTGATTTTGACGAGGAAAGAATGGATATTATTGGTCAAAATGGCAACGATGGGGCGATTTACGATGAAGTGTGCCGTCCCAAGCATTATAGACTATTCCCTGATATGCAAGCTATAGATGTAATCATGGCTACTTTATCGCCTGCCGAGTTTGAAGGCTATTTAAAAGGCAATATTCTCAAATACCGACTACGGGCAGGAAATAAGGGAGACGCTCAAAAAGATATAGCCAAAGCTAATTGGTATAGCAACAAGCTAAACGAGGTAAGCAGTGAAGCGCGTTAAAACATTAGAAACAGACGAGCAAACCAAACTAGTAAGCTGGTTCAGGCTTCAGTATAGACAGCTAGCTAACTGCTTATTCTCAATCCCTAACGGGTCTGTATTGGCTGGTGATGCCATTAAAAGAGCTAAACAAATGAATAAGCTTAAAAGAGAAGGCTTTATTAATGGAGTATCTGACCTATTTCTAATGATGCCTAACTCTCAGTATCACGGCTTGTTCATTGAAATGAAAAGAGCAGAGGGTGGGAAAGTTTCAGAAGAGCAACACAAGTTTATTGAGAACGCAAAGGAAAGAGGCTATCAAGCTGTTGTATGCAAAGGATTTGAAGAGGGCAAAAGCGTAATTTTAGAATATTTAAAGGGGTAGTTTTATGATTTCAGAAGCAGACTTTAATTATTATGATCTTCTACTTGTCGAGTGGGGTAAATGGGTTAGAAGCGAATATATGGGTGATAACTTAGCTAAATTTACAGCAGGCATAGGGAGCTCATTGAGCGATGAGGAGGGGCTTCAAATTGACAGAGTCATTGCTAAGTGTGCTGATCCTATTAAAAAAATGATTAAACGAGTTTATCTATGGCGTGATGTCTCGATAGATACCAGAGTTTTGAAACAGTATATAGACGAATTTTATAAGGAGTACCATAGAGATGCTGCTTGATGTTGAATTAAACTCAAAAGAACATAATTTCGAATATAGTGAAGGTATCCCTGCTAGATTTAAAAGTTATGAACCCTTTAAAAAAGATATGATACAGGATGTTGAGGATTTACTATCATTTCAAGCAGAGGCGGAACGAGGCAATGCAAGGACTTTAAATCCTAAAGACAGGCAAAGATTTATTAAAACAATGCAGAATATAACTTCCATATACTTTATATGCTCGCCTGAGACATGTTTAGTAAAGATAGGCAGGTCTAACGATATAAAGAAAAGACTTAAAACTATTAGGTCAATTTCACCTTACGAAATAACTCTTTTATCAACTGTAACAGCGCATAAATCATTTGAGTATTACCTACATCAAAAACTAATAAATAGTAGATCACATGGTGAGTGGTTTAAGGCAGATGATAGGGTATTATCTGTGATTAATATTTCTTTAGATAAAGGCGCTAAAGGAGTGTTTGAGTATTTAGAGGGCTTGACATGTTCAATATAATTGCTCATAGTAATACCACTACATTAAATCATGTAGTCAGCTTTGACAGGCTGAAATTATTACACGGTGCATAGCACCATCATAGAATAGGTGTTTTTTATTGCCTAAATTTTATGGTGGCTGTGCATGGGACATCTTCGGGTGTGCTGGTACAACTCCGTGTAAAACCAGTCTGTCAACCTATGTGCAGTCACCACCCTAATGTTTGACAGCATTAAGTGGTGATCCCTTTAATTTACGCGGAGACACCGATATGTCAAATCAAATTCAATCAATAGCACCAGAAACAATACAAATCATCACGCATAAAAATATCCCAGTAATTACTACAGGGTTATTAGCGCAATTATATTTTACAGACAATAATAATATTATTAAAAACTTTCAACGTAACTCAGGAAGATTTATTGAAGGGAAGCATTATTTCAAGCTAGAAAGTAATGAATTAAAAGAGTTTAAGAACTGCATGACTAAAAGTCACTCAGTTAAAATAGCCCCTACTACACGCAATTTAATATTGTGGACAGAGCGCGGCGCTGCTCGTCATGCAAAAATGCTAGATACCGACCAAGCATGGGAAGTATTTGAAAAGCTAGAAGATAGCTATTTCGATAACAACAAACCCAACTCTAATTTATCTTTTCCAGAGTATAGAGAAGGTGTTAGAAAAAAAGCATTAGCCTATTCAGACGCCTGTATAGAAAAATTAATTAAAAATAAAATACCACTTCCTGAATTTCCATCTGTAGATAATGAAGTAATAGATGGTGTTATATCAACAATATTAATGCATTCAAGATTCATGTTAACCTTTAACCATGAAATGAAAATACAGATAACACAAATACCTATGAATGCTACAGTTGTTTATGAGGACAGCAAAAAGCAAATGTCAGAATTAATAGGAAGCCGCATACCGCTTGAGCTTATACCTGAATTATTGGCTATTGGTTTACAAAGGCTGTCTAATCAAGTTAAATCTAAATAGTTAACAACTGCATTAATTTTAAATAAAAAAATTTGTTGACAATAACTTTGCATTTTGTTATAAATATCGTGTAAATTACCAATAAGTGCATTTAATCGATTAATAAATAAAATCCAGCCTAAAAGCTGGTTTTTTTATGTCTAAGATTTATTGAAAAGTGGCAGAGTGGACTAATGCGTCTGTCTTGAAAATAGAAGAGTGTAATAGCTCCGTAGGTTCGAATCCTACCTTTTCCGCCAAATGTAGCCCCTTTCAGAAATGATTGGGGCTTTTTTATACCTAAAATTTACGAGAATCACTCACAAAGAGGCAATCAATGGCAGAACCAACAACAACCAGCACGGTTGGAATGACCACGCTGTTTGGCTTCTCTGCCATTGGCGTATTATCAAGCGCGCATCCAACGGCAATATGGGGCGCTTTAATAGGCGCTTTTATATACATACTCGCAACGCCTGAGCATAACCCTTTTAAAAAGGCTATGTGCTTACTGGCGGCTTGGGCTTTTGGCTACTACATAGCACTCGAGGCAATATCCAGAAAGCTAGCTCAAACAGAGGGCGCTATTGCTGGACTAGCCGCCGCTTTATGCTTACCTATTGTATTTGGCTTAATCAATATAATTAGAAGCGGTGAAGCCTGGAAAGCTATTAAAAAAATCCTCCCCGGAGGGCGCAACAATGACAATTAATCAATTCATTGGCAACCTGACATTACTCATACTAACGCTAATACTCTTTATTATATTAGCAAAAGTCCTTACCACACATAAAAGATCAATCGAGACCTTTGTTGATGGAGCGACATTAATAGGTGTTAGCGGCTGGATCATCCAAATCATGAGCTATAAAGTCTATCAAGCTAGCTTGCCAACACTAATATTTCTTATAGTCATACTGGTTCAAATAATCCGCTGTAATGCAGATATAACACAGCTGAAAGGTAAGAAATATGAGTTTCAAATTCAGTCAAAGAAGCCTAGAAATTCATAAGGATACAATATGAATCTACCAAGAGGGATACGCAACAACAATCCTGGTAATATACGCTGGGGAAGTGATTGGTATGGATTAGTGGTAAAAAATGAAAGGACAGACCCTGATTTCTGCCAGTTCAAAACACCGGTATACGGATTAAGGGCTATGGTAAAGATCATGTTTACTTACCGCGATAAGTATGGATTAAATACTGTAGAATCTATAATCAACAGATATGCGCCGCCCAATGAAAACAATACAAAAGGCTATATAGATAGGATTTGTCAAACATTAGGCATCAAGCCAAATGACAAAGTAGACCTAACGGACGATGTGTTATTACAACTAGTAAAAGCAATTGTTGCAGTAGAGAACGGTAATCAATACGCCGATTACTACCAAGACAAGATAATTATGGACGCTATACAGCTAGCCAGAAAATGAATTACTTCAAAACAAAACTTGTAGTTCAATCCATACCGAATGGCTATTGGATACTAGAAAGTGATCTTGTTTATTTTGATAGCCATTACGGGCTTATAACCGCTAAAAAAGGATTCGAAACCGACTTAGCTAGTATTCCTAAGCCAATTAGAAACATTGTTGACCCTAGCGAACCCTATATAAAAGAGCCTGCTGTAATTCATGACTGGATATACAGAGGTCATACAGGTAAGAGATTTAATCGTAAAGATGCTGACAAAATATTTTACCGAGGCATGAGATCAAACGGCATTAGCTGGACGAAAGCTCAAGTTATGTATTGGGCTGTTAGATTATTTGGAAGAAGTAGTTTTAAGAATCAATAATTGGAGAATTATCAATGTTTAAATTCGAATTAGGTGAGCTGTTAACTGTAACTAAAACTGGTGAAAAGGGAGAAGTTAAAGGTAGAGCAGAATATATAGAAGAAGCTAACAAATATTGGGTTGATTGTGAATCAAACAGTGACCTGAGTGCTAATTTTTGGTTTAAAGAAGAAGATTTGCAAGCCTTATAAAAATATTATACCAAATTCAACCGCCTTAATTGGCGGTTTTTTTATGCCTGTTCACACGGGCTAATCAGAGAAACTTACAGAATGGCGATTGTGAGATTAGCGAATATCTTCCTAGTTCTCGATCGCTACTCTGTGTGAACACAATCGCTATTCTATAGGTGGAGATATGAATAATATTATTCAATATGACTTTCAAGGTCATGAAATTAGTTTTGATAATGACGGCTGGATTAACGCGACCGATGCGGCCAAAAAGTACAATAAGCGTCCAGTTGATTGGCTAGCTTTACCAGCAACCCAAAGCTATTTATCTGTATTAGCTGTTGCTCTTGGTATTAGCCCCGAAGTGAGAAAATCTCACTTTGGCTTAGTTAAGGTAAAAAAGGGCGGTAATGATAGGAATAATATGGGTACATGGCTACATCCAAAACTGGCTGTAGCTTTTGCTCGCTGGCTATCAGATGAATTTGCTGTATGGTGCGACCTCACCCTTGATAATCACATTCGTTCAAGATCAGTTATCTACACTAATGATCAGATCATAAAATTATTAACATTAGATGAAGCAGATACTTGGGAAAAAAGATTTATTGATAGCTTTTATAGGGCTTTAGCTAGAGTAACTAATACAAGGTATTTAGGGCATAAATACGGAACACCTCCATTGTTTGGGAAGATAACCAAGGAGTGGATATATGATGTTGCATTACCAGACTTTGTTTATCAAGCTGCTAAGGCTAGATGTGGGAAAGGTGAAAAGATACATCAATATTTAACTGATCCTGCTTTAAAAGCTGTTGAAGCTCAAATATTGAGCATTACTTCACTAGCTAATGGCTGTTTAGACTATCAGGACTTTATATCACGATGCTCACAAGCCTACACAAAGCAAGGCCAGATCAAGTTTATATTGCCGAGAGCTAGCTAATGAAGCAACTAACAGCAACTGCAACAATTACTATTAAATGGTGGGTAAAGCCTTTAATTAATTTGATAGCCTTTATAAGGTTGCCAATTAATATTGAAAAGCTATCATCATTTTTAGCTAAACACGGCGTTAAGTATGAAATTAAGTTTTAACAGCTACCTATCAATAGGCTTAACTGTAATAGCCGTAATCTTACTAATCTACTGCTTATCCTTACGAAACAGCAGAGACAATGCTGTTAATAGACTAGATAAAACTAACGAACAATTAAACTCATTAATAGCTGCTAATAAAGATCTGAGAGGCACTATTGATCTATTACAGATACAAGCCGAGCAGAACGATAGATATATAGTTGACCTTGATAGCAAGCGTAAAGAGAGTGAAATTAAGGCTAATGAGTTATTAAACAGGTTCCAAAATGCTAAACGTACCAATCAAACCATTAATAATTGGGCTAGTCAGTCTTTGCCTATTGGCCTGTACTAAAGACAGGATAGTAACACAGGTTAAAATAATTAAAATGAATCCTCCTGCTGTTACGCAATGTCAACGCTTATCTGTCCCTGATTGCAAGCCTGCTACTAACGGCGAGCTATACGAATGCACTCTAAGCATTCAAAAAAATCTAAATCTATGTGCTGATCAAACAGATGCTTTGATTAAGTGGCAAGAGGAACAATAGATGAGCAAAACTATTTTTTTAAAAGACTACTTAAAGACTGATGAAGATTGTTATATTAAAGACGGATCTAGCTATTACAGGTGGACTTTTGCTGACGAAAGAATTATTCATGTAGATAGTTGTTATATATGTCTTGCAAGTTCACGTATTGAAAATATGTGCTTATCGGGTAAGCATGTAAATGCAAGTAAAGAAGAATTTGAAGCTGCATTTTTATTTGTTTTAAAGCTCATTAATCCAGAAAGCATATTTAATCAAAACGTTCAGTCATTACCAGATAGTGATTTTGAAAAAGCTGCCTATTTAATTGAGTTAGCAAACAAGTCAAAAGATGATGTATCTAAAGTTATTTGCAAGAAAATAGACACATTGCTTAATACAGACAAAGGTCTTGATTGAGTACCAAATTGCGCAATAGATAAGTAAATAGACTGCATACAACTTAAGCCGCACTTAGCGGATTTTTTATGCTTAATAAAAATAAAGTTTATTGAGTGGAAGGAAAGCATTTTATGTTTATCGGAAAGATAAAATTCAAAGACAAAGATAATAATTTTTATATAGCTAGTGTTTATTCTTCAAATATCGATAGCACAATTCTTAGTGATCAGCACCGCAGTGCAGATATCGGTATGTATGATTATATTTTAGAAGATGGTACTTATCTAAGTGTAGATCATCAAAAAGAGACAATAACAAATGTCCATGGTGAAGTATTAGAACCTGTTGATTATTTATGAAAGAAAAAACTAAAACAATGGGCCGCCCTAGTAAGTTAGGTGAGTGCTTAATTAAAGCTAAAGAGTATCTATTAGGCGGTTATGAAGCAGTAGGTGAAGTAATCCCTAGCAAAGCTGGATTGGCCTGTTATTTAGCCGTTCATAGGTCAACATTATATGAATATGCTAAACAATCAGAAGAATTTTCCGACACGTTAGAGGGAATTCTAGCATTACAAGAAAGCAAGCTAATCAATAAAAGTCTTGTAGGTGAATTTAACCCAACTATATCAAAGTTAATGTTAGCTAATCATGGCTACTCAGAAAAGGTTCAGCAAGAGCTTACAGGTAAAGATGGCAAAGACTTATTGCCGCCCGCTTTAAATATTGTAATAGGTGCAACTAATGAGAAAGGAGATAAATCTTAACTTTGCGCCTAAGTTTGAAGCTTTATTTAATCCGATGCGCTATAAAGTATTTTATGGTGGCAGAGGTGGCGGTAAATCATGGCAAATAGCAGATGCGTTAATCAGTTTAGCTTATTCAAGAAAAACTCGTATTTTATGCACTAGAGAAATTCAAAACTCTATTAAAGACTCAGTACACAAACTGCTTAAAGATCGAATAGATGCAATAGGACTTAGCGATTGGTTTTCAATCACTGACAAAGAGATAAAAAGTTCAGTAGGTTCAGAGTTCATATTTAAAGGACTTAAACATAATATTAATAGCGTCAAGTCAACGGAAGGTATAGATATCTGTTGGGTTGAAGAAGCGCAGACAGTAAGTAAAGATTCTTGGGACATATTAACACCAACTATACGTAAAGAATCTTCTGAAATATGGGTATCATTCAATCCTAAAGAAGAAGATGACCCTACCTATCAAAAGTTTATAGTTAACCCTCCTGACAACTGTATCAGTATAGAAGTTAATTATGATGATAATCCTTGCCTGCCAGACACATTACGCCAAGAAATGGAGTACTGTAAAAAGACAGACTTAGAAGCTTATTATCATATTTGGAAAGGAAAGCCTAAGAAGCTTAGTGAAGCTATTATATTCAAAGGTAAATATGAGGTATTTGCTTTTGATGATGAACTATATAAGCAAGCGGAAAGATTATTTTATGGCGGTGACTTTGGATTTGCTAATGATCCCAGCACATTAATTAGATGCTTTATTCTAGATAATTGCCTCTATATTGATTATGAGGCCTACGGTGTAGGTGTAGAGCTAGATGAAATGCCTAGCTTTTACGAATCTGTGCCTGATTCAAGAAAATGGCCTATAAAGGGCGATAACTCTAGACCTGAAACAATCAGTTTTATTAAGAAGCAAGGTTTTAATATAGCTCCTGCTAAAAAATGGCAGGGAAGCGTTGAGGATGGTATAGCTCATCTTAAGTCTTTTAAAAAGGTCATTATTCATGAGCGCTGTAAGCATATGGCAGACGAAGCTCGCTTATACAGTTATAAAGTTGATAAGAAAACGGGTGATATATTGCCCATTATAGAAGATAAACACAATCATTGCTGGGATGCTGTTCGTTATGCATTGGATGGTTATATCACAAAGAAAAGCGGCGGCTTAATGTCATTGGCATAAATATGTTAAGATTTTTTAAAAAGAAAAAGCAGGTTGAAGAAATAACGCCTAAAGCTAAGCCTTGGTATTCTGATAGTGAAAATACAGATACTATTCAGGGTAATTCTTTAGCAGAATTTATTCAAGATGCTAGAGATAAAATGCCAAAGCCAAAAGTAATCGATGGTGCGGCTATGGACAGTGCTGTCAGTAAATTTCACGAGGATTGTTACGATGTACATGGTAATCTGGTATTAGATTGGTATGCATCACAGCATTTTATAGGTTATCAGTCGTGTGCCGTATTATCACAGCATTGGTTAATAAGTAGAGCCTGCTCATTACCTGCGCGCGATGCTATAAAGCAAGGCTATGAAATAACGGTTAATGACGGATCAGAATTAACTCCTGAGATATTAACTAAGATAAAAAAACAGGACAAGAAACTAAAATTAAAATCTAATATTGAACAATATATTAGATTAGGGCGCGTGTTTGGTATAAGGATAGCACTATTTGATTATGCTAATACAGATCCTGATTGGTTGTCAAAACCATATAACCCTGATGGAGTTAAAAAAGGTAGCTTTAAAGGTATTATTCAAGTAGATCCATACTGGTGTCAGCCAATATTGGACGCAGAGGCAACTACTAATGCTGCTAGTATAGGTTTCTATGAACCTACCTATTGGCGAGTTGGGGTATTTCAAAAAGTTCATAAATCCCATCTTTGTATTATTAGAGGCGATGAAGTACCTGATCTTTTAAAGCCAATTTACCAGTATGGCGGAGTATCTATTCCCCAAAAAATATATGAGCGCACCTACGCGGCAGAAAGAACGGCTAATGAAGCACCCGAACTAGCTATGACTAAAAGGCTAACTGTTTATAAAACTGATTTAGCAGAAGCGCAATCAAATTGGAATAAATTCACATCAGCTATTAGAAAATGGGTATTACTAAGAAATAACTACGGCGTAAAAACCGTTGATAAAACAGAAGATATAGTCCAACACGATACTAGTCTAGCCGATTTTAGTCCTTTAATGATGGATCAATACCAGTTAGTAGCATCGGCATCTGGTGTGCCAGTCACTAAATTAATGGGAACAACCCCTAAAGGTTGGCAGTCATCAGGCAGTTATGAAGCAGCTAGTTACAGGGAGGAATTAGAAAGTATTCAAGTTAATGATATAGAGCCTTTCCTAGAAAGGTACTACGAAATACTTTTAAAGTCGTTAGGTATTGATCTTGAGTTGAATGTCAGTTGGAAACCGCTAGATAGTCCAACAGCTGGAGAGTGGGCTGATATTAATCTTAAAAAAGCACAGACTGGTCAAGTATTAGTTTCAAGTGGAGCTATTGATTCTGAAGAAGAACGTAATCGCATCATGAAAGATCCTGATAGTGATTATACGGGTTTAAAACAACTAAGTGATGAAGAATGGCTAGAGCGAGAACAAGAAAAGGATCTGCTCTCAACTACAATACCAGAATTGAGTCAGAGTACCGAGTCAAGCTTAGGGCTTTAGTTAGGGAAATGAATATGGCTGTGCTAGAGGCTTTTCAAATAAGCGCAACCATGGATGCTAAAAGACCTACGTTATTAAGTCCATCTAATGTATTTTATGACATTCTCAATGATCTGAAAAATAGATTCTCTCTATTATTTGAATCAAAGTCAGGTCTTTTGGCTGAGACTATGTGTAGGCGTACTGAAAAGGTTAGCAAGAATAATGTCTACATGAGCTTAAAAGAAGTTAGTAAGGATTTTACGTTATCCAATCCAGAACTCAACAAACCTGTTAGATCAGCATTAGCTCAATCTATATCTGAAAATGTAAATCTTATCAAAACAATACCTAGAGAGCATTTTGATAGATTATCAGAGCGAATAACTAAAGCTGTAACTGAGGGTAACGGTCAAGAGGATATTCTAAAAGCTGTTAAAGAAGTAGGCAGTATTACTGACAGGAAAGTTAAAAACATAGCAGCCGATCAGACCAGAAAAGCTTACAACGCTATAAACAAGGAAAGGCTTAGTAATTTAGGTGTTAAAAAGTTCGAATGGCTTCATACAGGCGGTAGTCGTGAGCCTCGTGAATATCACATGAATCGATATCCTGCGGGCTTAAACGGCGGAGTATTTAGTTTTGATGATCCTCCTGTTATTGATGAAAAAACAGGGCAAAAAGGATTGCCCGGTGATGCTTATAACTGTAGATGCAGAATACTGCCAGTAGTGGAATTTAATAATGACGAATAGACAATACGATATTAACGGCTATTTTGAAATAAAAGGAAATCCCCTCTCTAAAGTTGGAGTTTTCGAGTATTTGGGGGCTGATATTCCTGGGGCGCCCAAGAAAGATGAAATATATAACGTACTTAGACCAGAAGAAGAGCTAAGTAATCCTGAGTGTATAGCTTCCTTTAACAAAATACCTATTATAGATAATCATGTCATGCTTGGTGATAGCTATACCCCGCCAGAAGATAAGGGGGTAGAAGGAACGACAGGTGACATTATCTTCTACGAGCCGCCATTTCTAAAAGGCGATATAAAAATATTTAGCACTTCTCTTAAAGAAAAAATAGAGCAGGGCAAAACAGAACTGTCTTGTGGTTATAGATGTGTCTATGAGTATTCACCAGGTGAATGGAATGGGCAGAAATATGACTACATACAGCGCAAGATCAGGGGCAACCATATAGCCCTTGTCAATCAAGGTAGGATGGGGGCAGATGTGGCAGTCCTTGACAACGCCATAGCCCTAGATCATTACAAAATTACATTAGATGAGGGTTTTACTAAAATGACAGAACCAGTCAAAGAAAATGAAGCGGTGAAAGTCACAGACATGACACCAGAAGAAAAGGTGGCTAGGATTACAGAACTTAAAGCAGAATTAGCAGCTTTACAAGAAGATCCAGCAACTGATCAGGAGCCAGACATTAAGGAGTCGGCTAAAGATGCAGAGCCAGACAAAACAGTAGAAGCGGCGGCTCAAGTAGCGCAGCAAGCCGAGCAAGTAGCTCAAGTCGCAGAAGCGGTAGCTGAACAAGCAGATAAAACTAGTGAACAAGTTCAAGCTGTGGCTGCCGCTATTGATCCTGCAAAAATTGAAGCCGCTATGGATGCAAAAATCAAGGAAGAAGTTCAGAAAGTTGTTAAGGCTAGAGAAAAAGACTTAACAGATAAGAATGCACTTTATGAAAAGGTATCACTAATTGTAGGCGCATTCGATCATAGTGCAATGTCTTCTGCTGATTTAGCGTCTTATACCTGTAAAAAGCTAGGTATGAGCATTGAAAAAGGTCAAGAAAAAGCAGCTTTAAATGGCTTCTTAGCGGCTTATAAAGTACCTACGCAAACTGTTATCGCGCAAGACAGCAGTGTAACTCTTCCATGTTTAAAAAGTATTGGAGCGTAAAAGATGGCATTTCCAAATAAAATCAATACAGGTTTAGCGCGTGGCGTACCTGGCGATATTGCAACATATAGTCCTCACCGTGGTACAGCTAGATTTTTACAGTCTACTGATGCAGCTAATAACGTATTTGGCCGCTATTTCACATTAAATACTGTGGGCGAAGAAGTTTATGCTCAGGCAGGTGGAACGGGTGCTTTTGGAGGAATATTAGTTCACTCAAAAGAACATGCTCGCTGTTTGTGTGGTAATGATCCTTTATTTAGCTTACCTAATGGCAAATGGGGTACGTTACTAGAAATGGGTTGCGTGTATATCCAACTGCCTACTGGAGTAACAGCTAAAGAAGGTGATTTAGTTAAATACACAGTCGCTACTGGCGTGCTAGGTGTAGGTGAAGTAACTCCCCCAGCTGAAGGACAGGATGCTACAGAAGCGCAAGTGCTTAATGCTGTTATTTATCGTGGCAATGTAGCTGATGGCGATATTGCAGTTATTAAAATTACTAACTAAGGTTGAATGAAAATGAAATGTAAAACACATTCGTGCATCAAGCCACGTGGTGGTTATGAGTTCCACGAAAAGATCAAAAAAGAGTTTACACAAGATTCGGTAGCAAATTATAGACAGTTAGCCGCTATTGGTATTGGTCTAGATAAAGCGCCCGTCATGGCTAGAGAGCATAAAAAAGCTTTAGAAGCTATAGGCATGGATGCGCTGTCTACTAATCCATCTATTCCTACTGATATTAACTATTTGCGTACCTTTTTACCAGGTCTTGTTTATGTTATCACCCAGCCTAGAGATGCAGATACTTTGCTAGGTGTTACCACTGTAGGTAATTGGGAAGACGAGAGCATTGTTCAGGGCATGATTGAGCCTACAGGTGATGTTAATCTTTATGGTGATTATTCGGATGTTCCTTTCTCGAGCTGGAATCCAGCGACAGAAGAACGAGATATTGTGCGGTTTGAATCAGGATTAGAAGTGGGTCACTTAGAGGAACTACGTACTAATAAAGCTGGTTATAACAGCGTTAACGAAAAACGCGCAGCAGTATCTTTAGCTTTAGAGTTAAAGCGTGATGAAATTGCTTTTTATGGCTATAACAATGGCACTAATCGTACATACGGCATGTTAAACGAGCCCTCTTTATCGCCTTATTTAACATTGCCTAGTGGTGGTAATTGGGAAACTAAAAGCTTTGCCGATATTCAAGGCGATATTATCTATATTCTCAATGCCTTGCAAACTCAGTCAGCAGGCGTTATTAAAGTTATGGGTGAAGGGGCAAGCCAAATTACCTTGGTCTTACCTAATAACCGTATTAATTATTTATCTGCTACTGATTCAGGTAAGAGTTTAAGACAGTGGTTACAAGAAACTTATCCTAATGTACGTGTAACTTCAACATCTCGTTTAGATGAAGCCAACGGCGGAGCTAATGTAATGTATGCCTATGCCGAAGAGGTTAATGACGGTGCATCAACCGATAATCAACGCACATTTGATCAGTTGGTTGTTAATAGATTATATGCGTTAGGCAATGAAAGCCGCCTAAAAACCTATGTTGAAGCCTATAGTAATGCGTTATCAGGCACTCTAGCTAAGCGCCCATACGCTATTGCCCGCGCCACTGGTTTATAAGGAGAGATTATGAGCGTCTATGTATACTCAACCCTTTCTGCTGATATGGCGTATGTTAAGTTTGATACTTCTCCTGCTGGAATTAAAACTCCAGCCAAGAAAATTATCATTGCTGGGCAAGCTAATATAGCAGATAAGCGCCTTGATACACCAAAAGGCAAAGTAACTGAAGTATCAAACGAAGATTATGCTTTACTTCAAGAGATACCAGTGTTTCAGCTTCACGTTAAAAACGGTCATATCAAAGTTGAAAATAGCAAAAAGGAAGTGGAGAAAGTAGTAGAAGCTGATATGTCTCCTAAAGATAAGTCAGCTCCTAAAACACCCAAAGACTACAAAAGTAAAAAGTCTAAGGATGGTACTACCTTCGAAAACGAACCCACTACAGGGAAAGCTGATTAATGGATATTAAAGCATTTAGACTAAAATACCCACAATTCGCAGATGAGATTAAGTATCCAGATGCCTACCTATTGAATTTTTGGGAGTTTGCTGAATGCTTAATATCTTTTGTTTGTAAATGTAGCGATAAAGCAAGGGAGTTATTAGTAGCTCACCTTGCAAGTCTTGATCCTAGCAAAAGTAGTGAAGAAGGCAATGGCTCTAGCGGGGTTATTGCTTCTGCCTCAATAGATAAAGTGTCCGTTTCTTTTGCTCAAAACCCTACTAGCTCAGAATGGGCGTGGTGGCTCAATAAATCATCTTACGGGGAGTTATTGTCTATGCTATTAAGGCAATGCTCTGTAGGCGGTGATTATATAGGTGGCTATCCTGAAAGATCAGGCTTTAGAAAAATAGGTGGCGGATTTGTCGGTTAAGCTGGAACGAAAAAGCCGAATGCTAGAAATTCAGGAAGGGCTTGAAAGTATTGCTAAAAAACAAGCTCGTACTGGATGGTTTCAATCTGCTAAATATCCTGACGGAACACCAGTTTCTTTAGTGGCAGTTGCTAATGAGTATGGGCATGGTTCAACTCCTCCCAGGTCTTTCGTTAGGCCAACTATTGAGCAACAACGAAATACATGGATTAACTTATTAAAGCAAGGCGCTCAAGCTGTTGCAAATGGTGAAAAGACTATTGAGCAAGTACTTGAATTAGTTGGACTTAAGGCTGCGGGTGATATAGCAAAAACCATAAGCGCTATTCAATCACCTCCACTTAAAGAATCAACTATTAAGGCTAGAGAACGCCGCTACGCCAAAAAAGGTAAACGAGGCAATCTTGATAAGCCTTTGGTTGATTCTGCTTTAATGATCAATTCAATAACCGCTGTTGTTGAGGATAGATAATGTTTAACAATCTTTTAAATACTGCTTTACGAGCAATCCCTAAGCAATCAGTAGACTATTATCAATTCATGAGCAGAGAAACTAATGAAGCAGGGCGTGATGTTTCCGTTTACGCTGATGCAATTACTTTAACTGGAAGTTTTCAGGCTGTTTCATGGGATAGGATACAATTTTTAGGGCTTGATTCTGAAAAAGAATATGTAGCCTTTTATACATCTAATGACTTATTGAATATCGAACGTGACACCTCAGGCGATCAGATAGGTTTTCAAGGAAAACGTTATCAGATTATTGGTAAACCTAATGATTGGGTGCGTCAGGATGGATGGAATGGCGTACTGTGCGTAAAAATTTATGACTGAGAATGAAATTTATAAAGCTATCAGATCAGAATTGATTGCTAATTTAAATAAAATAGAGGTTAAGCAAGCACAGCAAAATACCCAACAAGGGATTAGCTTTAATCCAGTTATATACATGTTTTTTATTTCGCATTATAGATATGGCTATTTACAACGTTTAGATTTCCCAGAAGGCGATGTAATAAAACATATAGAAAGGCAACCATACGAAACTGTACTCCAGTTTACAGGACAGGTTTTAGAAAATCCTGATACTCAACTAACTTCCTTAGATATTTTGAATGATGCGGCTGATATTCTGCAAGGCGATAAAGGTCGCCTATCACTTAAAGAAAAAGGAATAAAAGTTTTACGAATTACAGATATTAGACATGTCTTTACTTTGGATGAACAAGGTCGCAATCAATCTACTCCTTCCTTTGATCTGACCATTCAGCATGAAAGAGTCAAAGAATCAACAACACCAATTACACAGTCCTTTGAATTTAAAAAATATAGGGTTTAACTATGGCTATTAGTTTTAAGAAATACATTGATATAACGTCAGGTGTAGGCGGAGGTGCGGGCGTAAGAGAACGTGATTTAATAACACGTATCTTTACTACCAATCCTTTAGTGCCTGCTGGCTCTTACCTTGAAATGGATAATATAGAAGATGTGGTGGATTATTTTGGTTCATCGTCAGATGAGTACAAACGATCAGCTTTCTATTTTGGGTGGATCAGTAAATCTATCGCAAGGGCAAAGAAGATTAGCTTTGCTCGTTGGGTAGATGTTGACTCAATCCCTCGTATTTTTGGGGTTAAGAAAGCACAAAGCCTAAATGCTTGGCAGGCTATCACTTCTGGAAGTTTAACCTTGACTATTGGCGGGCAATCTCAAGAATTGGTTGGATTAGATTTTTCGACTGCAACAAGCCTCTCAAATATATCAGATATTATCAATACAGCCGTAAAATCTAAAGTTGGTGATATGTGGGTTAATGCTAATAGTTTTTATGACGCCGTTAATAGACGCTTTATATTTGAGGGTGGTGAGGCGACTAATGCCATTATATCAGCTAGTGGTAACGTAGCCGATCTAATGGGTTGGTCAACAGGTGCCATCTACTCAGATGGTGCATTAGCTCAGTCGGTAGTTGATACATTGATAGACTCTGTAGATGCCTCTAATAACTTTGCTTCATTTTTGTTCATGCCAGCGTTAACTGATGAGCAAATCATAGAGTTGGCGGAGTGGAATGATACTCAGAACGTAATGTATATGTATCTAGTTCCTTGCTTAGCCAGCAATTCTGAATCTTTAAGCGCTGCGCTAATAGGTTATTCAGGAGTGTCATTGACACTTACACCTACCGAAGGTGAATATGATGAAATGATACCTGGAATTGTATTAGCCGCTACTGATTATTCAAAAAGAAACGCTAGTCAAAATTATATGTTCCAACAATTTCCAGAGCTAACGGCAAAAGTAACTAATACTCCAGACTCTAATACCTACGATAATCTCAGGGTTAACTATTACGGACAAACACAGACTGCTGGACAAAAGATAGCGTTTTATCAACGTGGTGTAATGATGGGTGGCAGTCAAGATCTTGTTGACCATAATATCTATGGCAATGAAACATGGCTAAAAGATGCTCTAGCAGCACAGCTAATGTCATTATTATTATCTGTAAATCGTGTACCAGCGAATGATAATGGAAGATCGCAAATACTTGCAATTATTCAGTCAAAGATTGAGCAGGCGCTTAAAAATGGGACTATTAGCGTAGGTAAGACATTAACAGCAGTACAAAAACTCTATATTAGTGAGCTAACTGGAGATGAGCTGGCTTGGCAGCAAGTTCAGAATATTGGTTACTGGATTGATTGCTGGATGGAGTCTTATGTTACGCAAGATGGACGTACAGAATTTAAAGCCATTTATCGTTTAATTTATTCAAAAGATGATGCTGTTCGCAAGGTCGAAGGCACTCATACCCTAATTTAAGGAGCTAATAATGCAAGATATTTCAGGGTTTGGCTTACAGGTTCGCATTGTTGCCTCAGTAAGCTTTCCGTCAGGCTTTACAGTAACTCAGTTTGCTGACGATGCCGATCCTTTCAATTTTCCAGATATGCAAATAGCTGATTCTGCAATGGGGTTAAATGGTGATTTAGTTGTATGGTCTACTGCTAATCCAATCAATCCTGTTATTAGTGTGATTCCTAATACAGAAGATGACAGAAACTTATCGATGTTATTAGAGGCTAATAGGGTAGGCAGAGGTAAAAAGTCTGTACAGGATAATATTACTATAACGGCTATTTATCCAGACGGTCGCAATATAACACTTATCAACGGTAAATTAACCAATGGCCCAGCAGGTAAAACAGTTAGTAGCTCAGGCCGGCTCGGCACTAGAGCTTATACTTTTGCCTTTGAAAATAAGGTGGGCGATTAATGATTGATCCGAAAGAGATAACAATAGCTGATAGCAATGGAATTGATAGAAAATATATTATTTCAAAGATTCCTTATGCTTCGGGCGGTCGTGAAATATGTTCTCAGTATTTGCCAACCGCTATGCCTAAGGTGGGTAATTATCAATTAAACCACGAGCTTTTTCTTAAAATGATGAAGTTTGTAAGCGTGGTTATTGAAGATAGAGAGATTCCGTTATCTACAACAGCACTAATAGATAATCATATACCTGACTTTATTACAGGCATCAAGATTGAAAAAGAAATGCTGGAGTACAATACGGGTTTTTTTCAAAATGGCGAGATCTCAACTACCTTAAAAACATTAAGTCAGAATATACAACCATTTCTTATCAAAATATTGAGCCAATTGAAGGACTTCTCATCGCAGAAGGGAGAGCAACGCTCAAAGAGTTAAAAACTGAGTATAGCGTAGAAGATGTAATGCTGATGTGGGAAACCATCGCAGTGCCACGCTATAACGAGTACCTCGCCATTGAAAAATCAAAAAGGAAAAAGTAATGTCTGTTGCTGAATGGTTTGGTATAACCTTCACCGCTAATACAGAAGACGCCCAAAAGAAAACTAAAGATTTATCTAAGTCTACAGATGATTACGCTAAGTCAGCAAATGAGGCGGGCAATGTTTCAGACAGGCTAGGCGGGTCATTAGTGGGAATGGCTGCAAAGGCAGCAGGCGTTATCACAGCTTTGTTTTCAGTTGGAGCAGCATTGAGTGGTATATCTAATGCTATCAGTTATGCTGACTCAATAGGAGAAACAGCTGAAGCATTGGGGCTTTCTACTGAGGAACTTAGCGCATGGTCAGACGCAGCTAAATTATCAGGTGGTAGCGCGGAGGGTCTACAAGGATCAATAAGAGCCCTATCGAGAGACTTTTATCAATTAGCTACAACGGGTAAGTCGCGTACTCAGCCTTTCTTTAAAGAGCTTGGTATATCATTACTTGACGCAAATGGAAATGCTCGCGATGTTTTAGATGTATTACCAGAAATAGCTCAAGCAATGGAAGGGATGAGCAAGCAGGATGCCATAGGTCTTGGTCAAAAATTAGGATTAGATCAAGGTACTATCATGCTGTTACAGCAGGGCAGACGTGGGGTTGAGGAGTTAATAGCAAGACAAAAAGAGCTGGGCACCGTCTCTCAGCAAGATGCGGATACGGCGGCAGCATTCAATGATGCGCTAGATGATACCTCGCACGCTTTCAGGTCTGTATACATGGAGATAGCTACGGCTATATTGCCTGCCTTTACGTGGGTTTTGCAAAAAGTACAGTCGCTGACTCAATTTTCTAGAGAACATAAAACTTTAGTTGTTGGTTTTTTTTCAGCTATAGCTACGGTGCTAACAGTTTTTTATACGCCCGCAATACTGAAAGCATCCATAGCAACATGGGGGATGATAAAGCCTTTTATTTTAATTGCTGCCCCTTTATTGCTTTTCGGCGCTCTGCTAGCACTGATTATTGAAGATATATACGCATTTCTGAATGGTGGCGACTCCTTAATTGGTCAGTTATCTCAAAAGTGGCCTATTATAGGTAAAGTAATTAATGGTATTAGGGAAGCTTTTGTTTGGCTCTTTGAGCAAGCCGAAAAAGTAATAAACTTCTTTTCTCTGATGTGGAATAATCCACGACAAGCGTTAGAGAGTTTTAAAAACTTCTTAAGCACTGCATGGGATAGTTTTATTAACTCAGTTCCTGGATTAAAGGCAATACTTGATACTGTCGTTAAGATATTCGAGACAGCAATTGCCAGTATTAAAGCTACTATTGATGCTGTTACAAATAGCATAAAAATGACCAAGGATATTCTAAGCGGCACTAATTCTAGCGCTGAGGAAGCAGGTAAAATATCAAATCAATCGACTGCTCGGCTTAGCAAAGAAGAGGCCGATAGAAGAGTTGCAGCGAGGGAGGCGGCGGCAAAATTACAACAGGCCCAGCAATTAACGCCCGTCGTAGCTGGTTTAGGTGTTGCTAATAGTTCGATAGCCAATAGCTCTACAACCACAAATAGCACTCAGGTAGGAAGCGTTACTATTAATACTCCTTTAAATAAAGAAGAAGCTAAAGCGGTAGTTAGGGATGTTATGAATGGTGAAATATCTACAGCTAATAGTCAAATTGACGACGGAGTTTCACATTGATTACCTCAAAATCTCAAGATGTAGTAGCAGTATTAGATACTAATCTGAGCCAAGTTTTTATTAATGCTCATATCATAAAAGCTGCCGTTACCGAAGAATCGCAAGTTATGTCTCATCCAGTTGAAACGGGAGGTACTATTGAGGATGAAATTGTATTTCAACCCACTACTATTTCATTAAATTTATTATTAAGTCCTAATAGTTACAGATCAACTTACCAAGAAATTAAGCAGCTATATACTAAAAGAGAAATATTGACGGTTCAGACCAAGACTGATTCATACCAGTCGCTAGTTATTGAAAATATGCCACATGATGAAGATGCGAGCATTTATGATACTGTTGCAGTAAGTATTAGATTAAAAGAAGTAAAGTTTGTGGAAACGGAATATGAAGCCTATACACCAAAGTCGGTAAGAAATCCTATTGATGCCAGCAATAAAAAGACTGGTGAAGCCAGTAAATCAGAATCTAGTAACAGTCAATACTGGTCAGTTCTAGGTGAGCTAGGGAGAACTGTAGGTTTATGATAGAAATATCACTTATTCAGCATCCTAATCAAACCTTTCCCGTAATCTTGGAGGGAGTAAGATATGATCTAACCCTTAAAGATTGCGGTAACTTTATGGTAATAGATATAGTTAGAGATGACATAGTCATTATTCAAGGACAAAGATTATTACCTTATACCCCCTTAATTCCTTATAAATATTTAGCAAATGGAAATTTGATATTTGCAACAGAGAATAACGAACTGCCAGATTGGAATAAATTCGGAGTGACTCAGCAGTTATTTTACTTAACTAGTGAAGAATGGCTATCAATAAGCTAAACTCTGTATATTAATAAATATGGAGATAAAATATGAGATTGTTTCTTTTTATATCTGGATTATTGCTTAGCTTTACATGTATTGCTCAACAGCAAAGCGAACCCAAAAATATGGTTTCGTATGATAATTACATTAATGCAATGATTAAGGATGAAAAAAAAGGTTTTATTCGTAAGGATTCTCTTATTGGAAGCGCCTTGAAAGTAATTTCTGCATCTGAAGCCATTAACGATTATAAAGCTAACGAACTTAAAGGAAATAAAAAATACAAGGGGAAATATGTAAGGATTCATAGCGCTGTATCAGCTATCAAGGAAGGGGCATTTAATAAGGCATATATTCAAGCAAATGGCCAAAATCAATTTGAATATATTACTATTTATATCAATCCTGATGATGAAAGATTCTTGAATATTTCGAAAGGTGACAAAATTGATTTAATTTGTAAAGGAGATGGGGTTTTGCTAGGTTCTCCCATTTTTGATAAGTGTTATTTCCCTTCAGACTATGCGGATAAAATGTTAAATCTGCTTAGTAATGATATAACTAAAAATACATTTAAAACTAAAGAAGCAATTATAATAAGTAGCATGTATTATGCTCTAGAGTCTATCATTGAAAGCGATTGCAGTAAAAACGAAGAAAGGTGCCTGAAGGCAGTTAGGGATAACATTAATAAAATAAGCAAGGAAGAATTCAAAAAGATAGGCGATAGCGCAAAAAATAAAGATAGAGTTATTGATTTAATAAATTAATACCTTAGCCTAATTATCAAATGTTTATCAACTTAGTAATTTAGAGATTTATTATTAGTTGATAAGCCATTATGAAAACCTGACAATGCTACATATCTATCAAGCCACTTAATAAAGCCTTTAAATATGCTGATCTTAAAGAACTGCTAGATATAATAAGAGAGACAACTAAGCTAAGCAAGAATCACGTAGGATTGCGTGATTCTGTAAAGCATTGGAGGGTTAAATATTGATGATTACTTGCATTGCTTTGGCTACTATTTTTAATTCGTTGCTATCAGCTAAAATAGGAGCATAATTTTTATTTAGAGATAATAGATAAACACGACCAGCATCATATGCCAGCTGTTTTAAAATGAAATAATCATTTTTGATTTGAGCCAAAACAAAATCATTATGACTATATTGTCCGGTAGGTTCGAATACTGTAATGGAGCCATCAGGAAAACTTACTTTCCCAGAAGAAGACATTGAGTCGCCATTTATCCTAAGTCCAAATGAGTTACTTGATAAGCTTAGACTTGGGTCTGCTATTGCAAATTCAGAAAACTCACTTATTTTTTTATTGAGAAAATCATTTATAAGATCCCAACCTATAACTGGCAATGGATTTATATCGAATCCCAAGGTGTTGCCTATTAAAATTTCAACAGGAACATCTAGCGTGGATGATATTTTTTCAAGAATGCGCGGCCTTGGCTCTGCTAATCCTCTTTCGTATCTAGATACTTGAGCTGGGGTTACATTAACTTTTTCAGCTAGTTCCTTTTGGCTGAGCCCAACAATCTTTCTATATAAAGATAAGTTTTCAGGGAATTTGGTCATAATATTCTATTGGTTAACATTGGGAATTGAGGTATTTCAAAATTAAAGTTTTTGAAAGCTTAAATATAACATTTATATTGTCATTTTATGTAGGCTTTAATTTATATTAAAGCAGAAAATCAGTTATAAAGCACTTTAAATATTATTAAAAGTAAATATAAATATATATTATATTAAAAAAGCATTGAAATTTACTTGTAATCATGTTTTAATTACTCTACTAGTTATTAAAAAGGAGAGAAATATGAATCATGAAAAAAATATTACAAGGGCAATAACTTTTCCAAAAGAGCTAAAAGATTACTTAGACTGTAAAGCTAAAGAGTCAATGAGAACTTTTGTATCAGAGGTTGTTTATAGGGTAAAGAAATCTGTAGAGGAAGAAATGAATGCAAAAGCCGCAAATAGCAACTAATAGAAAGCAAAAAGCCTCAGATGCGACAACACCTAAGGCTTCTCATTTAACAGTCGTATCCAATAGCACAAAGGAAAGACCGATGAATAATAGTACAGTAACGCAACAAAATAATCAACCTCAGCAATCTGCTTTGGGTTTAGCTTATGAGGCTGAGCGTGTAGCTAAGTTAGTTAATAAATCGGCTTATGCTATAAAATCAATAGGTAGCGTATTAGAGTTTAATCTATGTAATGATGATTGCGATGAAGATACTCTTAATAATAATGTGTTAGGTGGATTAGTCACAGCTATAAAATTAATAAGCGATACATTAGATGATAGCGGAAATGATCTTGGAAATACTTTAGTTAAGGGAGGGTTTATTAATGAATAACTTAATCCCCTCTAATACCTTAACAATGTCTAGTCGTGAAATAGCTCAATTGACTAATAAAGAGCATAAAAATGTTAAGCGCGACATCGAAAAAATGTTATCTGATCTAAAAAAAGATGCGCTCACTTTTGAGCGTATCTATACAGATACCATGAACCGTAAGCAATCAGAGTATTTCTTAGATAAAGATCATGTTGAATGTTTACTGACTGGTTATAGCGCTGAATTAAGAATGAAAGTTATTAAGCGCTGGCATGAATTAGAGGAAGTGGTAAAAAGTCCAGACGTTCATCAAATTCTTAACGACCCCAAAGAAATGAGAGGTTTGTTGCTAACTTACTCTGAAAAAGTAATAGCATTAGAAGAAAGAGTAGGAGAGTTACAACCAAAAGCAGAAGCATTAGATAGAATAGCCAAAGTTACCGATGGGTCAATGTGTATTACCGATGCGGCTAAACATTTAGATATTGCACCTAAACAACTATTTACCTTTCTGAGTTGTAAAGAATGGATTTACAGAAGATTAGGCAATAAAAATTGGGTTGGCTATCAAGATAAGATACAGAAAGGTTTATTGGAGCATAAAATAGTTGTTATAGGTTCAGATGATGATGGTAATGATAAAACTGC
>CALYQH010000002.1 GCA_945283395.1 uncultured Ventosimonas sp.
AATGATATACATGTAATTCTAGGATTCAGTGGTGGCTTTGAAGATACCCTATTTAGAGCATTAAAAATACCAGTTGCTTTAGGTGACCGCTATGCCGTAGTACCTTTTTTAAGGCACTATGCAAATAAATGTCATATTAAACTAATAGAGCTTGGTACAGAAAAAGGCAATGAACAACTTTTTACATTAGTAACTTTAACCAATATTGAACAACAATGGTTCACAGAACAACTAGCTGATGGTGAAGCGATAATAGCCGCGCGCTTTTTACCCAAAGAACTACCTTTAGTAATAGTAGCTGATCGAGAAGCTGAACTTAAACAACGTTTAGAAGAAGATGAAGCTGATAAAAAAATATCACAAGCCGCGTTACGCTTAGCCAGACAATTCACCGCTAAAATTACTGCTACCACTACCAGTAAACTTTATCTTAACTTAAATAACGCAGCTGTTAACGACTTACTGGCAGCTTTTCATGCTAACCACAGCAACGCGAAACAAGCTGCACAGCTACTTAAATCACTAAAAGTTATAATGGCTGGGCGGGATAGCCATCATTATGCATTAGATTTAAACAAAGCATTGGTCAACTTTACTCAGACCTTACAAACTATATTAACTTATAACTAACTTAGCCGAAGGGGGAAAACACATGGACATCTGGGATTGGGTATTTCGCTTAGAAGATGATCTAGAAGAAGCGGGGCATGAACATGCTAGCCGTATTATTGAACAAGTAAGTACCGAAATATTAGAACTTAATATAGGCAAAGCTGAAGCGCTATTACCAGAAGCTATTGCTCTAAGTCGCAGCCTCAATAATCCTTGGTTAGAAGTCTACTTCAAACACTGGGAAATGCGTAATAGAATAGGTAATAAATCTGAGGGAGACTCCGTACTTGGCGATGTAGTGGAGTTATTTGAATTTGCTCACCGAGATGAAACCATTACCTGTCCACAATCTATTTGTGTCACCCAAGATTTATCTGCTTGCTATGCTAATATAGATGGTCCTGGCTGGGCCGAAGAACGTAAAGCAGTTTGTGATGAAACATTTGCAAGAATTGATCCGACATGGAGCTGTTTTCACTGCCTCTCCTGTGAATATGCTGATGCTTTAATAGATGAAGGAAATCCACAACAGGCATTTGACTATTTGCAACAACAAAAAGCTAAAATCATAGCCGTTGGTGAGGAAGTTAGCGAAGCTATCAAAACATTTGAAGTACAAGCGTTGCTGCGTCTTAATCAAAATGAACAAGCATTGGCTATTTTAGAAGAATGCCAAGCAGCCGTAAAAGGCTATGATTGGCCAGTCAATAGTCAAGAACGGCATATTCTTAAAGCGCTGACCTTAGCTAAACTGGGTAAAACTTCAGAAGCATGGGATGAACTACCTAATTTTAAAAGTGTAGCTCCCCGCTATTATTTAAGCTGGATTAGAGCAATAGATGTTCTGCTAACCCATGAACCGGACAAAAATGAATGGGCCTTAGGCAGTGCGCTACAAGAAGCATTAGAACATTTTATGAAAATGGGTAATTATCGCAAGGTCATAGAAGTTGCCGCGCTGCAAATTCGTCTGGCTATGGCTAGACAGAGTGTCTGGACTGCTAAAAGAGCGTTAGCTATTGCTAATGAAGCTTTACCAAAATTGAAAGAGCCACTAGGGGCTGATCAACTACTGACCAAACTAACCAACCAAATAGCTAGCCAAGCAGCTAATAATTCATTGCCAGTACCTGCCAATGAATTGATGACTTGGTTAGAAGAAAGAGCAAAACATCAACAAAGAGGACGTAATCCTGAACAAGAGATTGAATTATTACTACAGGCAGTAGCTGAACTACCTGACGATGAACCCCTACTAGAAATAACTGTTTCAGCATTACAAGCTTGTAATGCTACAAAAGAGGCTGAACAACTACTGTGGCAATTTATAGAAAGAAATCATCAACATGAATCATCAGCCGCTTATAATCTGCTTAATGGCTTAATATCCACAAATAGATTAGCAGACATTGATAAACTCGCTGAATTTTACCAAACCAGCCAACCTGCTGTAGCTTTGTGGTGCAAAATCCAACAAGCCTTTGCTAAACAGGAGTTAGATCTAGCTAAAACGCTTAGCCAGCAAATGCATGAGATCGTACCAGATTACTTAGGGCCAGTGCGTATGCTAGTGCTAATAGCAGTACGCCAACAAGATTTTGCTGCCGCTGAAAAATGGCAACAGCTTGTGATTGAGAAAAACACAGAAGATCCTCGCAATGATTTATGGGATTTACTTACTTATAGCTCAGCCAATCAAAATTGGAGCAAAGCTAGAGAGGTAGCTAAACAACTTGAGATTCCTTTAACCTCTACTGAAGGGGTGATTAATGAGGAATGGGGCTGGGTACGTATTCAGGTAGAAGAGCAAGGTGATACGCTAGAATATTTAGCCCATTGCACAGGGCCTGTCACCGCCATTATTAAAGAACCTGCCTATGCGAATAAAACACAACGAGTAGATGATTGGGTAGTATATGATGCGGCGCAACTAGCTCCTGTCCCAGAAGATGAAGAAGAGAAGAAGCATTTTATCCCACTTTATAAATTAGTCAAAACCCTCCAGCCGGGTGACTTTGGGCAGAGCTGGTTTATTGACGGCATCTACCCGGGAGATGAAGCTTTTCAACTTTTGGAAAAACAAATCACAGATAAAGGATGGCGGTTATGGGTGCAAAGTAACTCAAACTACCAAATTACTGACCAATTTGATCTAGATGAAACACCTCAACAAGGTATATTCTTCTGTATCGTAGCGCCTAAAGCGGTAACTCCTGTTGAACTAGATAAATTCTTAACGGCAGCTACAGAAGATTGGGCGTTACCAGTGCATTGGTTGAAGTTAGCAGAAGCAGCAGGAGCTGCTGTTGAACCTCATCAAGAAATTATTAGTCGTTATAAACTATAAACCTTAACTAACATTCATGTGTTAAAGTCATTTTTAACACATGAATAGATAGTTAGCCAATAATTACCCAAATAAGGCTAACAGTCTTGATATTGAAATATAGCTTAAGGCTTTACCCTTTAACTCATGATAAAAAAAGAAAAATTTTTAATTATTATAGTTTCCACCCTAACATCTCCTAAAAATATCGTTATCTTAAGGTGATCATTATTTTTTTCCTCATTAATTGATAAGCTACATTTTTTTAATTAGCATTTGAAACATGATAATTAAAACTAACCACAGGTTTAGTTAATTATATCAATCAGCTTGTTAACCCCATTCAAGTTAACTCTTATTTTATTGATAAAAAAGGCGTAGTTGGCGCCTTTTTATTTCTTGATGGTTAAATCTTTAATAGTGGTAGTACAACCATTTTTTTTCACTGACTCTATACCTTTATCACGAGCCGTGGTCGTCTCATAAACTTCACTGTTACCTATAACTTGATAATTGGCTGCTTTTAAAGTGAAATAAAATTTACCACTTTTAGCTACTAACAGACTATAGCGCTTTGCATCACCACTATTTTTTTGGACCGACGCAATACCTATTTTGGTAGATGCTTTTTGCTTATACATTTCACTGGTTAAAATAACCTCACCATTATGGGCCTTCAAGGTAAAATAAAACTGTCCATTTTTAGCTTTTTTAATTTCAAATGTACCTACCATTATCATCTCCTTAATTAATTGAAGTTTTATTTATAAATTAAAGCTATTTTTTTTGATACTAGACCTAAGCCTATAATAAACATTAGTTTTAGTTGTTGCTTTTAATATTTTTTATCCCATTATTTTTTTATTTTGGCTTGTTGATTAGATAAATAAATATTACTTCTCTTAGCTAACTTATTATTTTCTATGACATTTATCCACTCATTAGTGGTTATGGTTGCTGCAAAACTACTTTGCATTACGACACTAAAAATACGATGAATCTCCTCTGCTGTAGCTTTTCCTGCTTCATTGGCATAAGGTAAAGAACCTGTTGCATCAGTAATAAATTCAGTCTCAAACCCTCTTTCTTGCGCCTCAATAACGGTAGCGCCCAACAAGCCAATAAAGTTGCTAAACAACTAGTTATTGCCCCTCATAGAGCGGGAGGTCAAGTGCCATTCATAGAGCAAACTTTCCCCACCCAACCAAGCAGTAACAGATTGAGCACCTTATTAGCTTGGTTACAAAGTCATTTAGCTAACCATCATACCACCGATCAATTAGCAAAACGCACCGGTATGAGTCGCCGCAGTTTTACTCGTCACTTTAAACAACTAACAGGTTATAGTTTAACCCAATAGCTTATTGAACAGTGCCTTAGTCAGGCTCAAACATTATTAGAAACCAGCTATTTCTCATTAGAACAGATAGCTCAACAAGTAGGTTTTAGCTCTAGCTCCGCATTAAGACAACATTTTCTAAAAAAATTTAACTTAACGCCTAGCCAATATCAAAAAAATTTTCATCATCCATAAAATAGTAAAATATTACTAATTATTTTATTCAACAAAAAAGCAACCTTTCTTCAACATTTCTACTACAAAGGCTACATTAAACTAACTGCCAATTAACATAAACCATCGGCAGTCAAAGTATATGAGCCTAAATTTAATAACAACCCTACCTAAACTTGATAACCATAATGAAAATTTCACTTATTGGTGGAACAAACAAGGAGAATGGGTAGAAACGCCAAACGAACGGCGTGGCGGATTTAGTGGTGTTATAAAGACCCTCAATAAGCAAGGCGAAATTCTCTACATCAAAAAACAAGAAGGACATATCTACCGTAGTCTGCTTTACCCATTTGGGCAAGCCACCATTCGTAGAGAATATAACGCTTACCTAGCTTTTAATAAAGCTAAGGTAAGAACTCCGCAAGTAATCTATTGTGGGCAACTAGGTAAAAAAGCTATTTTAGTGACCAAAGCCCTAGCTAATTTTATTAGTTTTAAAGAATGGCTTAGCAATGCACGCCAAGCTAATACACAAGCTGCTACTATAAGTGCGGTATTAGATTCGATAGCCAACATGCTTGTTCAACTTCATAAAAATCACCTACAACATAACTGTATTTATAGTAAACATATATTTGTTAATGTCCTCGAGAGACAAAAAGCTACCGTCCACACCGCGCTATTAGATTTAGAAAAATCAAGAAAACGTCTTACTGCCAAACAAGCAGCTTTACACGACACACCGCAAATAAGGCGTCATTCAGCTATTAGCCATACTGAATGGCTGTATCTTGCTAAGCAATATGAAATGTATTTTGGTAGTCCCTTACCCAAACTATACCAATTGCCACCAACTCCTCTCTACCTTAATACTCAAACCTTATACCAACACACCAAAATAATAGATTAATAGGTTAATTAGCATGCTCAATCAAATTCAAACCCCTTCTGAAAAAACGCCTATTCAATTAGCCTTTTCTAGTAAATATAGCAAAGCACATGCCATTGACTACTTTACAAAACATCAACAAGGCATAGCACGAAGATTCACTACTTGGCGCGAAACTCAATTAGCGCGGAAAGCTTTAAAAACCGCTGGCAATCCCCAATCAATCCTAGATTTACCCTGTGGAGCTGGCCGCTTTTGGCAATTATTAGCCGCTGATCATAAGCGCACCTTGCTGGCAGCAGACAACTCTGAACACATGATAGAAGTGGCCAAAACACTACAACCACCAGCTATAGCTGAGCGTTTTACTGCTTTCAAATCTTCGGCCTTTGCTATTAAGCTTGCTAATGAGGCGGTAGATAACATCTTTTGTATACGCTTGCTACACCATATAGAAGCACATGAATATCGGTTAGCTATTTTGCAAGAATTTTATAGAGTCACGCGCGATACAGTTATTCTATCACTCTGGGTAGATGGTAATTTCAAAGCTTGGCGTAGAAGAAAATCAGAAGCAACCGGCCGTCATACTCAACATAATAGATTCTTAATTCCCACCGCCACTATTGAAGCTGAATTTAAAGAAGTAGGTTTTAACATAGTAGCTCACCATGATTTTTTACCCAAGTATGCTATGTGGCGAATTTACGTGTTACGCAAATGACTTATTAAGCATGTTGTTGTTGCCTTTTAGGTAAAGCTTGCTCTTTGCCTTTATGTTTAAGATGATCTTTCCAAGCGCGCGGCGGTTCACCTAAAAAGCGTGGCCAGCCATGCGTACCTATTCGTATAAAATCTTGTTGCATGGCTTGTTGAATAGTTTCTAATGAATGCTGCTGGCTAGCTAGCAAAAATTCAAACACTAGCGCAAACAATTTATCTAAGGCAATACCATGTGTTTGATTAACTTTTGGGAAAGCCCATTGACTAAAGGCTGCTATATTACCAAAAGCATCATCATTCAATAATAACGGTAAAGTAAACTTGAATCGTCCTGAATTTGCTATTAAATCCCAAAACTTAGCTATTTTCTTAATATGATTTACCTCTTCATAATCCAAATCTTTATTAGCTAATAAAGTATAAGGTGGCAAACTACTAAATTTATAATCATAAGCTTGGTTATGACGTTTAATAGGTGTTCCTTTTAAGCGTTTCAATAACCCTAATTGAATCTCTTGCGGCTGCCAAGACCACAATTCATTAAACCCTTTGGCAAAGTTTGCTAAGTTTTCAGCAGGTAAACCAGCTATCAAATCTACATGCAAGTGAACTGTAGTATGCTTAGATAACCAACTAATATTTTCTTTAGCTTTCGATAAATTAGTTTTTCTTGAAATCAGCGTTTGCGTTTCTGCATAAAGCGTTTGAATACCAATTTCAAACTGTAAACTAGCGGCGGGAAATTCTAAAATTAAAGCTTTTAACTCGTCAGGAAGATGATCGGGCACGAGCTCAAAATGTAAAAATAATGATTCATCTGGATATTGTTTTAGCTTATCTAAAAAAAACTGTAAGATAGTGGCAGTAAATTCTTTTTTTAAATTAAACGTCCTATCTATAAATTTAAATTGCCGTAAGCCTCTTTGGTAGAGTTTATCCATAGCTGCCAAAAAGGGTTCTAGTGGAAACATCCATGCCGTTTTATCTAAACTAGATAAACAAAATTCACATTTAAAAGGACACCCCCTAGAAGCCTCTACATAAATGGTTCTATGCTTTATATCATCATCCGTATAATAATCATAAGGTAATAAAATAGTTGCTAAATTTGCTTGAATACCTTGTATAACCTTACTAGCTATCATTTGCCCTGCCATCAATTGATGGCAAAGCTGATAAAAACTGATATCTCCCCAACCTGTTATTAAATAGTCAGCCAATGTGAAAATCTCAGTTTTTTGATACTCATAGGAAACTTCAGGGCCACCAATAATAATTGATATGTCTGGCCTTAATATTTTTAATTCTCTAATAAGTTGCGTAGTTTTTTCAATATTCCAGATATAAACTGAAAAACCTATAATATGGGGATTCTTGTTAACTATTTGTTCTAGCATGTCCTCCACATTTTGTTGAATTGTCAATTCTAAGATATGCGTCTGTTGTTGCAACTCCTGCATATTGGCATATAGATATCGTAATGCTAATGAAGCATGCGCGAATCGAGCATTAAGCGTAGTTAACAAAATAGTCATCAAATAATAAGTACCCAGCAAATAACCAAACAGCTAATACCCTAAACCCAAATAGCTTAATTTAGTGTGGTAATTTAGCAGTGTGCAGTTTACTAGATAAGGCTTATAATTTATAGCTTACCTAGGGAGTAAACAATGAATGCAGCAAAACGCCGAGAGATCTTTCGCCGCTTAAAAGAACATAATCCACAGCCCACTACTGAATTGGAATTTGTGTCAACCTTTGAATTACTAGTAGCTGTTATGTTATCAGCTCAGGCTACCGATCTTAGCGTTAACAAGGTTACTCGTAAACTTTTCCCTATAGCCAATACACCCGAAGCTATTTTAGCGCTAGGCATAGAAGGTTTATCTAACTATATTAAATCTATTGGCCTTTATAATGGCAAAGCAAAAAATATTATAGCTACTTGCCAACAGCTTATTAACCTACATAATAGTCAAGTACCTTGTACTAGAGAAGCTCTTGAAGCATTACCAGGTGTTGGCCGCAAAACAGCTAATGTAGTGCTTAATACAGCTTTTCATCAAGCTGTCATGGCAGTTGACACCCACGTCTTTAGAGTAAGTAATAGAACTCATCTAGCCATAGGTAAAAATGTCTTAGAAGTTGAAGAAAAATTAATGAAAGTGATTTCTAAAGAATATCTAGTAGATGCTCACCATTGGCTTATCCTGCATGGCCGTTATGTTTGCAAAGCAAGAAAGCCACAATGTGGGAGTTGCTGTATTGAAGACTTATGTGAATATCCAGCAAAAACATCCGATATATGAACAATTAATCAAACAAATAAAATCAATAAATAAAATTTATTTTACCATTAGTTATTTTCAGGATATAAGGTGCGCCATATAAACCCCATTTGATGGAGTGAAACTGATGAGTAAAGAAAATATTAATTTAGAAGATGACTTCTTAACTGATGAACTTGAAGATGCAGAGGATGCCGAAGCAGATGTAACTAAAAGCAACCTAGCTAAACGTCGAATTATAGATAATATATTAGAGGAACGCCGTCTTAACAAACAGATAGCTGATTTTGATTTCGACATTTAAAAACCGCTGCTTAGCGGTTTTTTTGGTTGACTAATCCTTACGATCAGGAGAGAGTAATTCTATTTTATAGCCATCAGGATCTTCTACAAAAGCCAAAATACTAGCACCATGTTGCATAGGGCCAGGTTTACGAGTTATTTTGCCACCACTAGCTTGGATAGTTTGGCAAGCTTGATAAACATCATCTACCTCTAATGCAATATGCCCATAGCCTGTACCTAGTTCATAGCTATTTATTCCCCAATTGTAGGTAAGCTCTATTACCGCTGTATCTTGTTCTGCACCGTAGCCTAGAAAGGCTAAAGTAAACTTACCTTCAGGATAATCCTTGCGTCTTAATAGCTTCATACCTAATACATCCCTATAAAAAGCGATAGATTTTTCTAAATCCCCCACTCTTAACATGGTATGCAATAATCTCATCAATCTTACCTCATGGCTCATATCGCAGTAGCTTAAGCTACTGCGTTAATTATTATTTAGTTAACTAGGTATCTTTACAGCAATTTACGGCCTTTTTGAGCTGCAATACGTAACCTTAATGCATTCAATTTAATAAAGCCTGCTGCATCTGCTTGATTATAAGCGCCACCATCTTCTTCAAAAGTAGCTATATTAGCATCAAATAATGAGTCCTCTGACTTACGACCCACTATCATCACATTACCCTTATATAATTTTAACCTTACGATACCATTCACATATTGCTGAGATTCATCTATCATCTGTTGTAACATAATACGTTCAGGACTCCACCAATAACCATTATAAATTAAGCTAGCATAACGCGGCATGATACTATCTTTAAGGTGCGCCACTTCCCTATCTAATGTAATAGATTCAATCGCACGATGTGCTTGGAGCATAATAGTACCGCCTGGTGTTTCATAACATCCCCGCGATTTCATACCCACATAACGATTTTCAACAATATCCAAGCGACCAATACCATTAGCACTGCCTAAACGATTTAATTCAGTTAACACGTTAGCCGCAGACATTGGCTTACCATCGATAGCAACAATATCACCTTTGTGATAAGTTAACTCAAGATAAGTTGGCGAATCAGGCGCTTTTTCGGGCAATACCGTCCAACGCCACATATCTTCTTCATTTTCTGCCCAAGTGTCTTCTAAAACGCCGCCTTCATAAGAGATATGTAACAAATTGGCATCCATTGAATAAGGAGACTTTTTCTTACCATGACGCTCAATAGGAATATTATTCTTTTCAGCATAATCCATTAACTTTTCACGAGATAACAAGTTCCATTCACGCCAGGGGGCAATTACCTTAATGCCCGGTTTTAGAGCATAAGCCCCTAACTCAAAACGAACCTGATCATTACCTTTACCCGTAGCACCATGTGCGATAGCATCGGCTCCTGTCTTATTAGCAATTTCAACCAATCTTTTAACAATCAATGGGCGTGCAATTGATGTTCCTAATAAATACTCTCCCTCATAAATAGTATTAGCTCGAAACATAGGAAACACAAAATCACGTACAAATTCTTCGCGTAAATCCTCAATAAAAATTTCTTTAACACCTAACGTTTTTGCTTTCGCCCGAGCAGGCTCTACTTCTTCACCTTGCCCAAGATCCGCAGTAAAGGTTACTACCTCACATTGATAAGTATCTTGCAACCACTTGAGTATTACTGAGGTATCCAAGCCACCTGAATAAGCAAGGACAACTTTTTTTATATCTGCCATGCTATAACTCCACAAATTTTAGTTTATAAATTAATTGAGTTTACTGCACATTCTATTGAATTTACAGAGGCAAATTAAAAATTTTTGATACTGTCATAATAATGAATTAAATCTGTTTTCTAGTTGCGATACAATCTCAACTAGCGTTTAATAACCTATTAAATATAAAAGGAGATTATGGTGAAAAAGATATTGTTAAGTCTATTAATATTAACATCTCTTATGGGGTGTCAAATGACTAAATCTACCAACCTTACCCCTGCTGATTTATATGGTGAATATGAACTAGTGCAAGTTGATCAAGCACCCATCGAAAAAACTCTAGACCGAGCTATGACCTTAAGTTTTGAGCAAGGGGTAGCCGACAACCTTAAAGTCTATGGGGTACTCTGTAATAACTTTATGGGGCAAGTAGCGCTAAAACAAGGAAAAATAACCAGCCAAGGTTTAGCCTCTACTCGTATGAGCTGTTTTCGTGAAAAAGAAGCCACTATGGAAAACTTCTTAAACGCCATGTTAGAAGAAGGTGCTAGCTTAACTTTACAAAGCACCACCTTAACGATAGAAGGTGCGGGCCATAAATTTGTGTATAAAAAACGTTGATCACTCACCTTTTTAGAGGTAACCCGTTAAAATATTCAATAACCCTTTTAGTTAGTTAAGAGAGGACTTCATATACTTGTAGCTCATCATGTCATATGCTGTTAACTCTGTAACAAGACTCCTACTGGAGATTATCTTATGCCCCAAACAAAGACTTTATTAGATCTTTTAAAAAATCGTCGATCAACTACCACTACTTTATTAACAGGGCCTGGGCCTACTCCTGCGCAACTGCACGATATCCTGACGATAGGGCTTAGAGTACCAGATCATGGCAAATTAGAACCTTGGCGACTAATAGTAGTAGAAGGAGCAGCTAGGCAAGTGCTAGGTAAAAGGTTAGCAGAAGATTTTTATACAGAAAAAAATACGTTAACTGAACGACAACAAGAAAAACTAAGTAATATCATCATGTACTCAGTTACAGATGTCCCGTTAATGATTTATGTGGTCAGCTCTTTCAATGAAAAAGCTACTAATATTCCCAGAGATGAACAATTATTATCGGCTGGCGCTGTCTGCATGAATATTATCTTAGCAGCTAATGCTATGGGCTATGGTGCAAACTGGATTAGTGGTTGGTTAGCCTATAGCCAATGTGCAAAAAACACCATAGGAATCAAATCCAATGAGCAAATAGCAGGCGTTATCTTTATTGGTACTGGTAGTAATCAATTGGCAGATCGAAAAAGGCCAGATTTACAAGAAAAAGTCCACTATTGGTCAATAGGGGAAGACTCTCAACCATAATATTCACGAATAACCAACCAGTAAGCTTTTAAAATAAGCTATACTATGATGAAATCATCAATTTAACTGTAATAAACGAATTATGGCTAAAAAGAAAAAAGTATATCCTGGTAATATTGCACAAAACAAAAAAGCGCTACATGATTATTTTGTAGAGGAAAGTTTTGAGGCAGGTATTGCCTTATCGGGGTGGGAAGTTAAAAGTCTACGAGCTGGAAAGGCACAGCTTACTGATAGTTAGGTATTATTAAAAGATGGGGAAGCATGGTTGTTAGGTAGCCATATTATGCCATTGCAGACCATTAGTACTCACGTAGTAGCTGATCCAGACCGGACTCGCAAATTATTACTCCATAAAAAAGAATTAAGTAAACTATTTGGTTCTGTTCAACAGAAAGGTTATGCTTGTATTGCTTTATCGCTCTACTGGAAAAAACATCTAGTTAAGTGCCAAATAGCCTTAGCCAAGGGCAAAAAGGACTATGATAAACGTCATACCTTGAAAGAACGTGATGCCAACAGAGAAATCCAACGCGCTTTTCGTAAAGAACAACGCTAATTCACCCTAATTAATTTAAGAAATTGCTATGTTTGAACAAGTTACAGCTTATCTAGGTGATCCTATTTTCTCCCTAGTTGAACAGTTTCATAACGACCCTAATGACGCCAAAGTAAATTTAAGTATTGGCCTTTATTATAATGAACAAGGTAAAATTCCTCAGCTTGCTTCTGTTAAACAAGCCTTATCAGTTATCCAAACAGAACAATTAAAAAAACCTTCTCTTTATTTACCTATGGAAGGATTACCAGCATATAGATCAGCGGTTTTACCTTTGATCTTTGGCAAAGATCACCCTTGTTTACTTGAAAATAGAGTTGCTTTTGCCCAAACTCTAGGTGGATCAGGTGCCCTAAAGATAGGGGCAGACTTTTTACATAACTACTATGCTAATGCTACTGTATGGGTTAGTGATCCTACTTGGGAAAATCACAAAGATATTTTCGCTGGCGCAGGTTTTAAACTCAAAAGTTATCCTTATTTTGACTCCACCACTTTGCGTGTTGATTGCAAAGCTATGTTAGCCGCTATTGAACAAGCTGCCCCCCAAGATATTATTTTACTTCATCCCTGCTGTCATAATCCAACAGGGGCCGATATTACCCCACAACAATGGGATACCCTGATACCTATTCTTCAACAAAAGCAACTTATCCCTTTCTTAGATATGGCTTATCAAGGTCTTGGCAAAGGTCTTAACGAAGATGCTTATGCTATTAGAGCTATGGCCAAAGCTGGCCTTACTCTATTAGTAGCCAATTCTTTCTCAAAAATCTTTTCTCTCTATGGTGAGCGAATAGGTGCATTAAGCGTTGTCTGTGAAGCTAACGAAACGGCTGAACGGGTACAAGGACAATTGAAAGCCACCATACGTCGTAACTATTCTAGCCCTCCAACTTTAGGGGCACAAATTGTCAGTCGCGTATTAACTGAAGATAAATTAATTCAGACTTGGCTGCAAGATGTTGAGCAAATGCGTGTACGCATTAATAGCATGCGGCAAATGCTCGCCAACAAACTACTCACATTAGGTGTTAGTCAAGTTGAACATCTTACCCAACAACAAGGGATGTTCAGTTATACTGGTTTCAACAAAGAACAAATCACACGTCTGCGTACTAACTACAGTATCTATCTGCTTGATAGTGGTCGTATGTGCGTAGCAGGTCTTACTAATGACAATATAGATAAAATAGCTCAAGCGTTTGCTGCTCTTCAAAAATAAAAACCCAACGTTATGTTGGGTTTTTAACTAGTTAATTAAGCTTTTGGTTGGTCGTCATGAGGCTTTACCGTGCTTGATGTGCCTTCTTTAATAGTTTGGTTAACCTTGCCATCAACCTTTTTCTGTGGTACTTGATTAGTTAATGTATTGGGCGTAGTAGCTTGCCAACCTCCACCTAACGCCTTATAAAGATTAACTTCACTAGTTAACTGTGCCAAACGTACATTAATTAAATCTTGTTGAGAACTAAATAATTGACGTTGTGCATCCAATAAAGAAATATAATTATCTATTCCCGCTTGATAACGTTGATTAGCTAAATCATAATAAGTCTGATTAGCTGCTACAAAATTACTTTGCGCCACTACTTGCTCTTGATAAGTTTCTCTAGCCGCTAGACCGTCAGCTACTTCTCTAAAGGCAGTTTGAATAGTCTTTTCATAATTAGCTATATTCACATCTTTTTGGATTTTAGCGTAATCTAAATTACCTTTTAAACGACCTGCTGTGAAAATAGGTAAATTAATAGTAGGCTGGAATAACCAACTGCCTTGATGGTCGCTAAACAGATTAGAAAAATTAGTACTCATAGTACCAACATTACTAGTTAAAGAAATGCTAGGGAAAAATGCTGCTCGAGCAGCTCCTATATTAGCATTAGCAGCCATCAATTGATGTTCAGCAGCAATAATATCAGGCCGATTTTGGATTAAATCAGAAGGCAGACCTGCAGGAATTTCTTTCACATACTGCATGTCAAAGTTACTATCTTTAACATTTTTTGCATTGGCCGGTACTTCTTTACCTAATAATAAGGTGAGTAAATTAATATCTTGTGCCACCTGACGCTTATAGGTAGCTTGACTTACTCTAGCTCCTTCCACTGCAGTGCGAGCTTGTGCTAAATCTAAACTTGAGGCGACACCCACTTCATTACTACGCTTGATCAGATCATAATTAGATTCATAGTTTTGTAAAGTCTCTTCAGTTAATTTAAGCAAAGCTCTATCTGCTTGTAGCGTTAACCATGCATTAGCAACGCTTGCAACTAAACTAATTTGGGTATTACGTTGCGCCTCTTGTGTTGATAAATATTGTTGCAAGGCTGCTTCATTCAAGCTACGAATCCGCCCAAAGAAATCCAGTTCATATGAGGTAACCCCTAAGGTTACCCCCCAACTACTTCTTACACCAGATTTATTAGTTCCTGTTAAATCCCTCGGTAAATGCTGACGTGAACCTGAGCCTGTAGCGTCAAGTTCAGGATATAACTCAGATTTTTGAATGCGATATTGTGCTTCATAAGCTGCGACATTGAGTGCTGCAATACGCATATCACGATTATTAGCTAACGCCGTTGCTATTAAATTCTGTAGCTCTTTATCACTAAAAAATTGCTGCCAACCTAACTCTACATAATTAGCTTGTTGAGCACCTTTGGCATAAGCCTCTCCCGATGGCCACGCATCATTAACCGGTAAATTTGGCCTTTTATAATCGGGCATTAATGTACATCCTGTTAAAGTAACAGTCATTATCATAATAGGTAAAAAAGATTTTCTCATTGCATTAATCCTTCGAATGGGCCATTTGTTCTTTTTCTTTGGCTGTTTTAATCTTAAACAAAGAACTCACCACAAGATAAAATAATGGGATCCAGAAAATAGCCAAGGTGGTAGCGGTTAGCATACCACCAACCACACCAGTACCAATGGAATGTGCACTACCAGCACCTGCCCCACTAGCTTTTGCTAAAGGTAATACCCCTAAAATAAAAGCTAATGATGTCATTACGATAGGACGTATTCTGGTGCGACATGCCTCTAAAGCAGATTCAGCCAAACTTTTGCCACTTTCATGGAAAGCTTGAGCAAACTCAACAATTAAGATCGCATTCTTGGATACTAAACCTATAGTAGTTAATAAGCCCACCTTAAAGAATACATCATTGGTTAAGCCTCTTAAATGCGTTGCCAGTACCACTCCTATAATACCTAATGGTGCTACCAAAATCACCGCAAAAGGAATGGCCCAACTTTCATAGAGTGCTGCTAAACATAAAAATACCACTATAGCTGCTAATGAATAAAGAGCTATTTCTTGCGCACCCGCTAGTTTTTCTTCAAATGACAAACCTGTCCAGGAGAAACCTATACTCTTGTTAGATAATTGGCCTATGAGTTTCTCCATTTCATTCATAGCATCGCCGGAACTATAGCCTGGTGCAGATTCGCCCAAAATTTCAACCGCAGAGACCCCATTATAACGCTCAAGTTTAGGCGAACCCATAATCCATTGACTACTAATTAGATTCGCTAATGACACCATTTCGCCTTTATTGTTGCGAACATACCATTTCTTGAAATCGTCAGGATTCATACGAGAGTTAGTAGCACCCTGAACATAAACCTTTTTAACCCGTCCTCTATCAATAAAATCATTGATATAACTACTACCCCAAGCAATGGAGAGTGTTTGATAAATATCAGTTAAAGCTACCCCATAAGCACTGGCTTTTTCTTCATCAACATATATTCTATATTGAGGTTCATCATCCAAGCCATTAGGGCGAACTTTAGCTAATTTTGGATTTTTAGCAGCTAAGAAGAGCAACTCATTACGCGCTGCCATCAAACCCTCATGCCCTACACCACCTTGGTCTTGTAAAAATAAGTCAAAACCTGTAGCGTTACCCAACTCCATTACTGCTGGCGGAGAAAAGATGAACACTTGACCACCAATAAATTCGGGTTGAGTCATGAAGATTCCCATCAACCGTCCTGCTACCGAGGATACATCTTGACCTGGACCATTTCGTTTATCCCAGTCTTTCAACATTACGAATGCCATCGCAGAACTTTGTCCACGACCGGCAAAGCTAAAACCTGTCACCGTGAAGACTGACTGTACATTGGCTCCTTCAGTATTCAGAATAGTTTTACGCATATTATCGACGATTTGCTGGGTTACATCAGCAGGCGTACCTTTAGGCGTTTGCACTTGGGCAAACAACACTTTTTGGTCTTCAGCTGGCAATAGTTCAGTAGGAATAGCCCTAAACATGAAAACTATTACTGCACAAATAGCTAAGTAGATAATTAAAAATATCAATTTATTCTTAAAAACTTTTGCTACACCACCTACATAAAGATTAACCGATTTATCAAAGGTTCTGTTAAACCAATTAAAGAAACCACCGAATAAGCCTTTTTTCACTCCATGTGAAGCATCAGCAGAAGATAACATGGTGGCACAAAGTGCTGGTGTTAATATTAATGCTACTAACACTGATAGGGCCATAGCAGCCACAATAGTTACAGAGAATTGACGATAAATAATCCCCGTAGCACCGCTCATAAATGCCATAGGAACAAATACAGCTGATAGCACCATGGCTATCCCTACTAAGGCACCTTGAATTTCATCCATAGATTTGCGAGCAGCTTCTCTGGCTGGTAGTTTTTCCTGCTCCATGATACGTTCAACGTTCTCTACTACCACGATCGCATCATCCACCAGTAAGCCGATGGCCAATACCATAGCAAACATAGTTAGTGTATTGATAGAAAATCCAAAGGCAGCTAATACCCCGAATGTACCCAGTAACACCACAGGTACAGCAATAGTAGGAATCAACGTTGCACGGAAGTTCTGTAAGAACAAGAACATCACCAAGAACACTAAAACGATAGCTTCGAAAAGTGTATGAACAACCATGTTAATAGATGCAGAAATAACAGGCGTACTATCGTAAGGATAGATAACTTCTACTCCTGCAGGAAAGAACGATTTTAATTTATCAACCGTTTCTCTAACTGCTTTAGCCGTATTCAATGCATTTGAACCAGTTGCTAGCTTTAATGCTATACCTGAAGCTGGCTTACCATTATTAAGGGCAGTGACAGAATAGTTTTCACTACCTAAGCTAATGTTGTCTGACACATCTTTAAGGCGTACTTGCGAACCATTAGTAGTCACTTTTAATAATATATTGCCAAACTCTTCTGGTGTTTGTAAGCGCGTTTTACTAATGATAGTAGCATTTAACTGAGTACCAGCTAGGGCAGGTAAACCACCTAATTGACCAGAAGATACTTGAATATTTTGCGCTTTAATAGCATTGCTTACATCAATAGGCGTTAACTGGTAATTATTAAGCTTGGCAGGATCTAGCCAAATACGCATAGAATACTGTGCACCAAACACTTGGAAGTCACCAACACCAGGTGTTCTTGCAATAGAGTCTTGCATATTAGAAACAATATAGTTACTGAGGTCAAAATTAGACATTGAACCATCATTAGAAACTAAACCAACTACTAGCAAGAAGTTAACCGTTGCTTTAACCACCCTTATACCTTGCTGTTGAACTTCTTGAGGTAATAAAGGTGTTGCTAATTGCAACTTATTTTGCACTTGAACTTGAGCAATATCAGGATCAGTACCTTGCTCAAAGGTCAAAGTAATTTGCATATTACCATCTGAGTTACTTTGGGATGACATATAACGCAAATTATCTATACCATTCATTTGCTGCTCGATAACCTGCACAACAGTATCTTGCACAGTCTCAGCTGAAGCACCTGGATAATTTACCGAAATAGCAACCGATGGCGCAGCAATACTTGGATACTGATTGACAGGCATGCTTACCAAGGATAAGCCTCCCGCCAACATGACAATCAAGGCTATTACCCAAGCAAAGATAGGGCGATCAATAAAGAATTTTGACATTGCTTACTTTCCTGCATTACCTGGATTTTGATCAACAGAAGTAGCCTGACTAGCATTCTGTTCAATTGGATCAACTTGACTACCTGGCTGAACTTTTTGTAATCCTTTTATGACGATTCTTTCGCCATCTGCTATTCCCTTATCAACTAACCAAGTATTTTTATCAGCTATGCGAGACACTTCAAGAACACGTTGCTCAACCTTATTATCTTTATTGACAATTAATGCGGTAGCTTGGCCTTGAACATTACGTGTAACACCTAATTGAGGAGCTAAAATAGCCTTTTGGCGTACCCCTTCATTTAATCTTGCATGAACAAACATGCCGGGTAATAATTGATGATCCGGATTAGGGAAAATGGCTCTTAGGGTAACAGAACCTGTTGTTTCATTGACTGACACTTCAGAGAATTCAAGCTTACCCTCATGAGCATAAAGTGATCCATCCTCTAATATTAAAGTAGCTTTTGCAGCATTTTCACCTGCTTTTTCTAAACCACCACTTGCTAATTCCTGTCTTAACTTAAGAATATCTTTAGAAGGTTGCGTAACATCTACATAGATAGGATCTAGCTGATTAATAGTTGCCATAGGATTAGCTTGACCTGTAGTAACTAAAGCACCTTCTGTTACTAACGAGCGGCTAATACGCCCTGAGATAGGCGCCAACACTTTGGTATAACGTAATCTTACTTGCGCTGTTTGTAGATTAGCTATGGCGGTTAAAAGTGCTGCACGAGCATCATCATATTGTTGTTGGCTAACTGCTTTAGTAGTTACCAATGATTTATAACGCTTTTCTAAGGCGCGCGCAGAGGCTAAGCTGGCTTCAGCACTTTGTACATTAGCTTTATAAATAGCCGGATCAATTAAATAAAGCTGTTGCCCTGCTGTTACATCAGCTCCTTCAGTAAAGAATCTTTTTAAAATAATACCTTCAACTTGTGGTCTAACTTCTGCTACTCGATAAGCGCTAGTGCGACCAGGTAAATCTCTTGTTAAAGTATAGGGTTGAGCTTTTAAGGTTACCACCTCAACTTTCTGAAGAGGTCGCTGTTGCCCTGCTTGATTATCATTTTTATTACAGCCGCCCAACAAAAATGTGGAAAAAGTGAATACTGAAACCCAGATAGAAAAAGTTGGTTTTAATTGCATGGAAACAACCTCAGTTACAAGAGGAACTAAATTAATCTAGTAAAAATATTTGCTTAATTTACTTACATTCATACCTGTTTGTAAATAAAATATTTTAATATTTAACTTTTTTTCGTTAAAGAGTATTTCAGAGCATTACAAAACGACTTAGCCAACATGAATAAATAAAAGGTTTATTATCTTGAATGGCTTTCATTGTCTACTTTACGCTTTTAGAAATAGAAAAATTAATATACCCAACTAGAATAACATTAATAGCTAATTAATTTTAGATATTTTTATAAACTTGCTCAATAATTTGTACAAAAAGTGTTAAAATTCTTGAATATCACTTCAATAAATAACGGTTTTTAGCATGTGGAAATTTCTTTTTATAATTTCAATATTAGTAGTGAATATTGCTTGCACCCAGCATGCTAAGTCAGCTTATAGCTCTACTAACATTGCCTCCAGTGCGTCAAACGAACAGCCAAGCCAAGCTGACACTAGCGTAACTATCTATCAAGAAGGCGACAATACCATTGAAGAACGGCGAGTAAAAGGCTTTTTATACTCTGTTAAAGTTACCCCCAGACAAGGTAAGCCCTATTATTTAATTAATGCTGATGGAGATAATAATACTTTACAAAATACCCCTCCAAAACAAAAAATTCCCTCTTGGACATTATTTAGTTGGTAACTTAAATGTCAAATATTTTACGGTTTTTATTAGCTATCTGCATTATCAGTCATTTAGTTGCTTGTTTTAGCTTAGAGAGCAAAAGTAAGTTAAAACTAGCCAAACGTATAGAAACTGTTAATTGGTATCAACAGAAAAAAAACTGTAATCAACAAACCCTTACTACTAATAATTGTCCCAGCTTCAAATTTGATGGCATTACTTTTAAACATCAACCATTATTAAATAATCTGATTGAACAAAAACTATTAAGTTTAGTCAAGGCTAAAAATCAGTCCTTATGGGATTATCAACAAAGCTACTTGGCTAAAGCGCATAATGGCGATCATATTTATTTTACTGTCAAAGTACTTAAACAAACTACAGCTCTTACCGTATTACAGCTTAGTTGTGAAGAACAACATAGCACTTATGTATATAGTACACCTAATATCGCTTTTATTAACTTTGATAATCAGACTAAACAAGATTTACAATTAACTGATATTATTCAGGGTGATCAACTACCAGCTTTTTGGAGTAATGCCCAATTAGTTTATAATCAATGGTTAGAGGTGAATCAATTGCTAAATAATGAAGTTTATCATCAGGACTGGCCATTTGTAAAAACACCCCATTTTGCCCTACTAACTAACGGTATAACGTTACAATATGAAGCAAATACCTTGGCACCCTATGCAATGGGAATGCCTACCTTAGTAATACCTTACAACAAACTTGAGGGCATTGTTAAGCCTCAATATATAATCAATTAATATTTTTGAAAGATCAAAGGCTGAATTGTGCAAAAAGATAATCCACTTTTAACCTATACTGATTTACCACCTTACTCACATATTGATGCAGAGCAGGTGGTACCCGCTATAGATAATGTATTAGCAAGCAATAGACAAGCTATCGATTCCCTATTAAAGAATCCGCCCAGTCCGTTAACTTGGGAAAATACAGCACTGGTGTTAGATGAAATTAATGAGAAACTCAGCAAAACTTGGAGTCCAGTGAGTCATCTAAATGCTGTTATGAATAATGAAGCGTTACGTGTTGCTTATGAAGCTTGTCTACCTAAGTTATCAAGTTATTCGACTGAAATGGGACAAAATAAACCCCTCTATGAGCTTTATCAAGCAC
>CALYQH010000003.1 GCA_945283395.1 uncultured Ventosimonas sp.
CGTGAAACACATAAGATTATTCTTGAGGCTTATACTCAAAAGAAGAATATTTTTATCAGTACTTCAGAAAAATTAACAGGTCTATTCTAAGCAATGCCATAAAGAACTGGCTTTTTGCCAGTTCTTTAGTCTTTTTCTTTATCTTCTCCCGTAGTTTTCTGTACCTCTGACCCCTTTTAACTAGTTATTATTTTGATAATAAATCCCTATTATTAGTTAGGATTTAAACCAATATCTGTCTTATAATATGCAGTTACTTTGATTGAATTGTATATTTAGTAATGACTATGACTAAAAAGTTTTTTATTGAAACACACGGCTGTCAAATGAATGAGTATGATAGCGCGCGTATGGCTGATTTGTTGGCAGAAGGACAAGCTATTGAGCTGACGGATAACCCAGAAGAAGCTGATATTTTATTATTAAATACCTGTTCTATTCGTGAAAAAGCCCAAGAGAAGGTGTTTTCTAATTTAGGCCGTTGGCGTGAACTTAAAAAACGTAATCCTAATATTGTCATTGGGGTGGGTGGATGTGTTGCAAGCCAAGAAGGTTGGGCTATTCGTGCTAGAGCCCCTTATGTGGATGTAGTATTTGGCCCACAAACATTACATCGTTTGCCAGAAATGATAGATGCTGCTAAAACGACTAAGCAGCCACAGGTGGATGTTTCTTTTCCTGAGATTGAGAAATTCGATCGCTTGCCAGAACCACAAGTAAATGGTCCATCGGCTTTTGTATCTATTATGGAGGGTTGTAGTAAATACTGTGCTTTTTGTGTTGTTCCTTACACCAGAGGTGAAGAGGTTAGTCGCCCTGTCGAAGATGTGATAGCTGAGATTATTCATCTAGCAGATCATGGCGTTAAAGAAGTGAATTTATTAGGCCAAAATGTTAATGGTTATAGGGGAAGTAACGCAGAAGGAGGTATTACCGATTTTGCTGAATTATTAAGAATAGTGGCGCAAATTGAAGGTATTGAGCGTATCCGTTATACCACATCCCATCCGTTAGAGTTTTCTGATGCCATCATTCAAGCACATGCTGATTTACCTAAGTTGGTTAAGTATGTGCATTTACCCGTACAAGCTGGCTCAGACCGAGTATTAGCGGCGATGAAACGTAATCATACGGCACTTGAGTATAAGTCGCGGATTAGAAGATTGAAAGCAGCTGTCCCCGGTGTGGTAATAAGTTCCGATTTTATTGTTGGCTTTCCTGGTGAAACAGAAAAAGATTTTCAACAAACCATGAAGTTAATAGAAGAGGTTGGTTTCGATTTTTCCTATTCTTTTGTTTACAGTGCTAGACCTGGTACACCAGCGGCTGACTTGCCTGACGATACGCCTGAGGAAGTAAAAAAGGAGCGTCTCCAAATATTACAAGCCCGCATTAATCAGCAAGGCTTTGAAATAAGTAGACGTATGGTAGGTACTAAACAATCAATCTTAGTCAGTGATTTTTCTAAGAAAGATCCCGGTATGTTACAAGGTCGAACAGAAAATAATAGGATTGTTAATTTTAGTAGTAATAACCCCTTACTAATAGGTCAATTTGTGAATGTCCTAATAGAAGAAGCATTGCCACATTCGCTAAGAGGAACACTTATTAGTGATAATGCTAATTGATATTCTAGACAACTTGTTGTAGGCTTAATTTATTAATAATTTTTTGAGAGGTAACCAGCAAATACTTTGAGCGCTGTACCCAAAACTAGACAATTTACATTAGAACCTTTTGATACAAAACGTTTTGCTAATTTAAGTGGCCAGTTTGATGAGCATTTTAGGCAAATTGAACAACGCTTAGGTATTGAAATTCGTAATAGAGGTAATCAATTCGAATTAGTAGGCAATGATGAGCGCATCTTAGCTGCTGAGAATTTGCTGCGTCGCCTCTATCGAGAAGCAAAAAGTACCCCTTTATCGCCAGAACTAGTTCATTTATTTTTACAAGAGTCAGGGCTTGAAGAGATGGTAGTTGCTAATGGTCAAGCTCCTGTTATGTTAAAAAATTTAAAAGGAACTATTAGACCAAGAGGGGCTAATCAACAAAATTATGTAAAGGCCATTTTAGAAAATGATATTAATTTTGGCATAGGGCCAGCCGGGACTGGTAAAACCTATTTGGCAGTGGCTTGCGCTGTGGATGCTTTGCAGCGTGAACAGGTAAGGCGTATTTTATTAGTCCGCCCAGCAGTTGAGGCGGGTGAAAAATTAGGCTTCTTACCGGGGGATTTGGCACAAAAAATAGATCCTTACTTGCGCCCTCTTTATGATGCTTTGTATGAAATGTTAGGTTTTGAACATGTGGCTAAACTAATAGAAAGACAGGTAATAGAAGTAGCCCCATTAGCCTACATGCGTGGTCGGACACTTAACAATAGCTTCATTATTTTAGATGAAAGCCAAAATACCACCATAGAGCAAATGAAAATGTTTTTAACTCGCATAGGATTTGGCTCAACTGCGGTTATTACTGGTGATGCAACGCAGATAGATTTACCTCGTGGGACTCGTTCGGGATTATTGCATGTTGTAGATGTACTACGACATGTACAGGGTATTACTTTTACTCACTTTAAGGCCAAAGATGTTGTGCGTCATCCTTTGGTACAACGTATAGTTGAAGCTTACGATAGCTATGATAAATCTTTAACTAGGCAACAAGAAAAAGATGAGCATTGAGTTAGACTTGCAACTAGCAAGTGAAGCAAAAGATATTCCAGATATAACTTATTTTAAGCAATGGTGCGAAACGGCCATTAGTCCTTATCAAGCAACTGCTGAGTTAACCATCCGTATTGTCGATGAGGTAGAGGGGCATGAGCTTAATGCAACCTATCGGCATAAAGACTATGCCACAAACGTGTTATCTTTTCCTAGTGAATTACCTGATGAAATATTAGATATTCCTTTATTAGGTGATTTAGTGATTTGTGCCCCTGTAGTGGTACGAGAAGCTAAGCAACAAGGTAAGGCGTTAGAGTCACATTGGGCGCATTTGGTGACTCATGGTTGTTTACATCTACTAGGTTTTGATCATGAAGAGTATGAACAGGCGGTTGAAATGGAAAGATTGGAACAACAATTACTAATGAAACAGGGATATCCTGACCCTTATCAGGAAGTTTAATTAACTATTATAGGTATGACATAATAAAATGAGCGATGATCGATCGAATCAGAGTAAATCTTGGTTTGAAAAAATAACTCAGGCGTTTGCCCATGAACCTAAGTGCCGGCAAGATTTATTAGAGCTATTGCGTGAAGCCCACAATAATAATTTATTAGATGCAGATGCATTGACCATTGTGGAAAGTGCTATTCAAATTGCCGATTTGCAAGTGCGTGATATTATGCTGTCCCGCTCGCAAATGGTATCTATTAAGATTAATCAAATGATTGAAGAGTTTTTACCTATCATTATTGAGACGGCACATTCTCGATATCCTGTGCTGTCCGAAGATGGTGGTGAAGTATTAGGGATTTTATTAGCAAAAGATTTGTTGCCTTATTTGTTAAGACAATTAGATAATGAACAACACACCCAATTGGATATTAAAAAATTATTAAGACCCGCTACTTTTGTGCCTGAATCGAAAAGAGTCAATGTGTTACTTAGAGAGTTTCGTGCTACCCATAATCACATGGCCATAGTGGTGGATGAGTATGGTGGTGTAGCAGGTTTAGTGACTATCGAGGATGTATTAGAACAGATAGTTGGTGACATAGAGGACGAACATGATAGTGAAGAAGAGAGCTATATTCGTCCACAGCCTAATGGTGATTTCGTAGTAAAAGCCCAAACGCCTATTCATGTATTTAACCACTTTTTCCCGGAAGACCGATATTCAGAAGATTTTGGAAAAACTATAGGGGAACTAGTCATGCATTATTTCGGTTATTTACCTAAGCGCAATGAAATTATTGTGATAGGGCCTTTTCGTTATAGAGTGTTGACAGCCGATAGCCGTAAAATCCATTTATTACGTGTAACACCTAGTAGATTAACCAATTAGTAGGATACTTTATGCGGCAGATCGTTCACAAAGGCTGGCGCGGCAATGTTATTGCTTTAGTAGCCGGGGCTATTACGCCGCTTTTTTTGGCACCTTTTAATATTTGGCCTTTAGCTTTTGTTAGTCTAGGTTTATTTTATTTAGGTTTATCTCAGCTCACAGTTACACAAGCTTTTATTCGTAGTTGGTGTTTTGGTTTTGGTGCTTATTTAGCTGGTGTTAGCTGGATATATGTAAGTATTAATACCTTTGGTAATGCGCCTGTTTGGCTCGCAGCCACCTTAACGGTAACTTTTTGTATGCTGGTGGCATTTTTTTTTGTGTTACCAGCGGTTATATGGGTAAGATGGTTTAGGGTTAATGCTAGTTATTTTATTGATGCACTGGCTTTTGCTGGCATATGGGCTATACAAGAGTGGTTCAGAGGATGGTTTTTAACTGGTTTTCCTTGGCTCTATCTGGGCTATAGCCAATTAAACGCGCCTTTAGCTGGTTTTGCTCCTATCGGTGGAGTTTGGCTGATTTCTTTTATTATTGCTTTTATAGCAGTACTATTTGTTAAAATGCTGTTGTTTCGTCAGCATAAATTTAAGCTAATAGTAAGTGTCATTATTATCCTAGCGTTACCTATTGTAGGATTGCTTGTTAAGCAAATCCAATGGACTAAGCCAATAGTTGATAAACTTGCTGTCACATTAGTGCAAGGCAATGTTGCACAGGACGCTAAATGGCAAGCATCGTCTTATAATGAGCAATTTAATCTATATTGGAAATTAACGACAGACCATCAACAAAAGGACTCATTAGTTGTTTGGCCCGAAAATGCCATTCCTTTTCTGAAAGAGAGTGTTGATAGTATTTTACAGGGAACAATCCATGAGTTTGAAAAACAATTTCAATCTACCTTGATAACAGGCTTACCTATTAGACAAGATGATAGCCAAGGCGAAAAGCGATTTTATAACGGTATTACTGTGGTAGGTGAAGGATCGGGCATTTATTTTAAGCAAAAATTAGTTCCCTTTGGTGAATATGTTCCTCTACAAGAGATGCTCAGAGGCATTATCAGCTTTTTTGATTTACCCATGTCTGATTTTAGTAGAGGAAGTGAACAGCAATCACTCCTTTCGGTAAAAGGATTAGCTGTCGCTCCTTTTATCTGCTACGAAGTGGTATATCCTGATTTTGTTGCTTCCTTTGGTAGTCAAAGTAATTTACTCATTACTATCAGTAATGATACTTGGTTTGGCCATTCTATAGGTCCCAAACAGCATTTACAAATGGCGCAAATGCGTGCTTTAGAAGGTGATAGATGGCTGCTAAGAGCTACTAATAACGGTATTACTGCTATTATTGATAATAAAGGCCAGTTAATTAAAACCATTCCTGCTTTTCAAGTAGGCGTGCTACAAGGACAAGTAACAGCAGTATCAGGCAGAACGCCCTATCAGATTTGGCAAAGTTATTTTGTGTTAGCTATTAGTCTATTAAGTTTGCTAATGGCGGTCTGGCTGAAAAAGCAAGAAATAATCAATAAGGCAGCTAGCAACATAATGTAACATATTGACCTGTAATTCTTGCTATAATTAGCAAGTCAGCATTTTCTTTGAAAGGACATATTATGGAACAGGATAAAATAAGTAAACCTGTGGTTAAGGCGTCTAAAAAGGTTACTACAAAAAAACAGCCTGTAAAAAAAACAGCGACTCCACGGGTACGTAAACTTAGAAAGCAAACAGTAAGCCAAATAGCTAGAGAAGCTTCAATAAAAGCTATCAAGTTAGCTAGTCAAGAACCTATAGCTACTAAGGTAGCTACCTCTCCGCAAGGCTCTAGTGAAGATAGTTCATCTGCTGCGCTGCCAGATAGTTATCCTTACCATACGCGTATGAAGCGTAATGAATATGAGAAAACTAAAAAACAACTACAAATAGAACTATTAAAAGTTCAGCGTTGGGTTAAAGAAACAGGGCAGCGTATTGTTATTTTGTTTGAAGGACGTGATGCAGCAGGAAAAGGTGGAACTATCAAGCGCTTCATGGAACATTTAAACCCGCGTGGGGCTAGAGTGGTAGCGCTTGAAAAACCTACTGAAGTAGAAAGAGGACAATGGTATTTTCAACGCTATGTGGAACATCTCCCTACCAAAGGTGAAATAGTATTTTTTGATCGCTCTTGGTATAACCGAGCAGGAGTTGAAAAAGTAATGGGATTTTGTACCCAGCGAGAATATTTAGAGTTTTTAAGGGAAACCCCAGACTTTGAGCGGATGCTGGTTAATAGTGGGGTAACGCTATTTAAATATTGGTTTTCAGTTAGTCGTGATGAACAGTTGCGCCGTTTTATTGCACGTCGTGATGATCCGCTAAAACAATGGAAATTATCCCCAGTAGATATACAATCATTAGATAAATGGAATGATTATACGAAAGCTAAAGAGGCGATGTTTTTCCATACTCATACAGGTGATGCACCTTGGACTATTGTTAAATCAGATGATAAAAAACGTGCTCGGCTTAATTGCTTACGTCATTTTTTGTATAATTTAGATTATCCAGAAAAAGATTTACATATAGCGCATGATGCCGATAACTTATTGGTTGGTGATCCAGTATTATTACAAGGGCAATAGCCAATAATAAAGTGGCTTAAAGCCCCTTTATTATTAGTGCGGAACAAAGACTAGATCTAGCGATTGGTTTTTGGTCTGCTCGGGGTAGTAATTGATAAGCTCGAGTTGTGTTTGAAGTTGTAAAGGATCTGCTGTTAATTCATAACGTACAGTTGGACCATTAGTTTCCAGTAATCGACCTTTAAAAGATATCATTAATTTGCTAATTTGCACATAACTGCTGAAATTTACCTGTTTAAAAGTAATAGTTAATTTTTTAGCTTCACCAGCAGAAACTACATAAATTTTTGCTAAAGGAGGATTAATAGCGGCCAACAAATTAGCAGCAGCTTCGGTTAATGAAGAAGCTGCGGTTTGCCCTTGGGCTATTAATTGCGAGCTATTAACTTGCCACAAGCGCCAGTTGAGTTGCCAGTTGTCTGCTGTATGGTTAGCAGCTACTGCTAAGATGACATTGGCGTTGTATTTAGCGGAAGCTTGAAAGATAGCATCAGGTTTAACAGCAGTAAAGATCGCCTTGTCGGTTAAAGCTTGTTCAGTTAAATCAGCTAACGGTATCCGTAATGGCAAGCCCTCCTCAATAGCAGCTTGTTGAATAATTTTTGTGTTAGCCTGTGCTTCGTCTAACAAAGTTTTGTTAGTTTGTTGATTGGTAATCCACCATAACAATATAACCGGTTTTTGTGCAGTCCAAGTAGCTATGCCGGCTTTATTTAAAGCTGTAGTAATAGCGGCTTGATCAAATGCTATGCTTAATTTACTGGGCGTTGCTTGTTGTTTATAGTGTTCAATGAAGGCATTGGGATCTTTCAATAGAGGTAATACGGCAGCTTGTTCAGCAATTTGTGGATTACCTGTTAATCTTGCCATAACCTTCGTAAGCCCAGTAGTTAGTAATGGGGTAATTTGTTCGTTAGATTGGCCATTAAGAGGCACTTCAACCGTTGCCACAGGGGTAGCAGCCAAGCTAGTATTCATCATCAACATACTAACAGTCAATACTAATAATTTGGAAAGTGTAGACAACATACGCGGATTATCTCCTATAGGATGACTTAGTATAAGATTAACTTGACATAAAGCTGAGGTATTAATTTATTAACATAAATTTCGTTAAATTAATTTTCTGATTATACGAAAATTCACGTACAATACAAATTGATAGATGGGGTATAATAATTAGCCCTTAGTAATAGATAGGTTTATAGAATGAGTGATAACAAGCCCTCAGTCAGTTATAAAGACGCTGGAGTTGATATTAATGCTGGGGAAGCATTAGTTGAACGCATTAAAGGTGTAGCTAAACGTACTGCGCGCCCCGAAGTGTTAGGCGGATTGGGAGGGTTTGGGGCATTATGCGAAATTCCTAAAGGCTATCAGCAACCTGTATTAGTATCAGGTACCGATGGAGTGGGTACTAAATTAAAATTAGCTATGCAATTAACACAACATGATACGATAGGCATTGATCTAGTAGCTATGTGTGTAAATGATTTAGTAGTTTGTGGTGCCGAACCGTTATTCTTTTTAGATTATTACGCCACGGGTAAACTTGATGTTGATACGGCGGCAACCGTTGTAACAGGAATAGGTAAAGGCTGTGAATTGGCTGGTTGTTCTTTAGTAGGCGGTGAAACTGCTGAAATGCCTGGCATGTATCAAGGGGAAGACTATGATTTGGCAGGTTTTTGTGTAGGTGTGGTAGAAAAGTCTAAAATCATTGATGGCGCTAAAGTGCAGCAAGGCGATGTATTAATAGCATTACCTTCATCTGGGCCTCATTCCAATGGCTATTCGTTGATTCGAAAAATTATTCAAGTCAGTGGGGTAGATGTAAAGAATACTTTATTAGAAGGGGAAACCATTGCTAGTCAATTGATAGCACCTACTCGTATTTATGTCAAATCATTATTAGAACTTATACGGCATGCGCCTGTAGTGAAAGCTATTGCTCATATCACAGGCGGTGGTTTGTTAGAGAATATCCCTAGAGTATTGCCTAGCCATACAGTCGCTAAACTAGATGTAGCCAGTTGGCAACGCCCGGCAATTTTTGACTGGTTGCAACAACAAGGCAATGTGGCGGAAACAGAAATGCACCGAGTGTTTAATTGTGGGGTGGGTATGGTGCTTTGTGTGGCTAAAGATGATGTGGAGTTAGTGTTAGATAATCTACATGAGTCAGGTGAAAAGCCTTGGCTAATAGGCCATATTGAACAAAATAGTGCGGAACAACCTCATGTTATTCTTGATCATTTAAAACAACATTAATGATTTGTCAGTTAGTAGTGCTTATTTCAGGTAATGGTTCTAATTTACAAGCCATTATTGATAGTATAAAAGCGAGGCAATGTCCTGCTGCCATTAAGGCAGTCATTAGTAATAATGCTGCTGCTTTTGCCTTACAACGTGCTCAAGCGGCAGGTATAGCCACTTATGTCATAGAACATGAACATTACCCAGATAGAGCCGCTTTTGATAGAGCACTGCTTAATTTAATAGCTGGTTTTCAGCCAGACCTTTTGGTGTTAGCCGGCTTTATGCGCATTCTAACGACTGAATTTGTGGATCATTTTTTAGGTCGTTTAATTAATATTCATCCCTCTTTATTACCTAAATATCCTGGATTACATACGCATCAACGAGCTTTACAGGCAGCTGATAAACAACACGGCTGTAGTGTGCATTTCGTCACACCTGAGCTAGATGGTGGGCCAGTAATTATCCAAGCAGCGACTAGTATCAAGCCTAATACAACGCTAGAGCTGTTAACTAAAGAGGTAGCTGAGTTAGAACATAAGATTTACCCGTTAGCCATTCAATGGTTTGCTGAACAGCGCCTAACATTAGTTAATAATAAACCACTATTAGATGGTAAACCTCTACCTATCAATGGATATCGTTATGTTAAAACAAATTAAGTTTATTCTTCCTCTGTTAGTAGCAGTAAGTATAGTGGTTAATCCTGTTTATGCATGGCAACTTAAACCTTTTGAAACGACTTATACTGCTACTATTTCTAATATGCCGTTCGATGGGCAAGCCATCTATAGCCTTACTAAAAAAGCTAATATCTGGTATTTTAAAACGCTTGCCAGTATAGCCATTGCCCAACGCGAAGAGAATAGTAGTTTTGAGTGGGATAAAGGAGTTATAAGGCCTGCTTCTTATGAGTTTCGTCAGTCTGGTTTAAAGCCTAAATGGGTAAATTTAACGTTTGATTGGAAAAAGCAATTTGTTAAAGGTTATGTCAAAGATAAAAAGCATAATGACCAAGTATTTTTTGATTTGAAATATAACATATTGGATCAATTGTCTACCCAATTGGCTTTACAGCAGGATATAGCCAATGGTAAAAAACAAATGAGCTATCGTGTTATTGAAGATGATTTGATAGAAACTTACCAATTTAAAGTAGTAGCTAACGAAGTAATAGAAACGCCTATTGGAAAAATTAATGCGGTAAAAGTAGAGCGGATAAGAAATGAGAACCATAATAAAAGACAAACTTTTATTTGGTTTGCTAAAGATTGGAATTATACCGTTGTACAGCTTTATCATTTAGAGAAAAATGGCCAAGAATATATTATTTCTCTTGCCCAAGGATCTGTGAACGGTAAGGCTATAAAAGGTAAAGAATAGACTGCTTATTTAGCTTGTTTTTCTAAATTGTCTATTTGTTGTTTGTGGTCATAGCCGAGCTTTTCTACTTGTTTAGCTTTATCTAAAGCTTGTATTTGACTATCTAAGAAGGTTTCTTGATGAGCATCAGGAGGCGAACAGGCGGTTAGAGCCAAAAGTATACAGGGGATACTTAGTAATAAGGTATGAGGTTTCATAAAGATCTCTAACTTAACTATTAATTAGCTTATTATTGTAAGCTAATTTTGGTAGTGTATCCTAGTTATTAGTTGATTTATATGAAGGAGTTTTTAGTGCGTCATACTGACTCAACAGGCCATTTATCCCGTGGTTTGAGCAATAGACATATCCAACTTATTGCGTTAGGTGGAGCGATAGGTACAGGTTTATTTTTAGGCTCATCTAAGGCTATTCAAATTACTGGACCAGCTATTCTATTGGGATACTCAGTAAGTGGTTTTATAGCTTTTATGATCATGCGTCAGTTGGCTGAAATGACAGTTGAGGAACCAGTAGCAGGTTCTTTTAGTCATTTTGCTTATCGCTATTGGGGTAATTTTGCGGGCTTTACTTCTGGTTGGAATTATTGGTTACTCTATGTGCTAGTGAGTATGTCTGAATTAACAGCTGCTGCGGGATATATTCAAAAATGGTTACCTTATCTTCCTACATGGGTCTCAGTACTAAGCTGTTTTATTCTCATTAATGCAGTAAATCTTACCGCTGTAAAAATTTATGGTGAAGTTGAATTTTGGTTTGCCATTATTAAAGTAATAGCGGTATCGGCTATGATTTTATTTGGCGGCTACCTATTATTTGCTGATAAGGCAGGACCAGATGCTGCGGTTAGTAATTTATGGGCCTATGGATTTATGCCTTATGGTCTATCTGGCCTGATCTTTGCGCTGGCTATTATCATGTTTTCTTTTGGTGGATTAGAGTTAATAGGTATAACCGCGGCAGAAGCAGAAAATCCTGAAAAAACCATTCCTAAGGCCACTAATCAGGCTATTTATAGAATTCTAATTTTTTATATTGGAGCATTAACCGTATTATTATGTTTGCATCCTTGGCCGCAAATTGATCCCAATAAAAGCGCCTTTGTTACAGTATTTGAGATGTTGGATGAAAATCTTATTTCGCATATTTTGAATTTCGTGGTGTTGACTGCGGCTTTGTCTGTTTATAACAGTGGCTTGTATTGTAATAGTAGGATGTTATATGGGTTAGCAGAGCAGGGTAATGCACCTAAGTTGCTAATGTACACTAATCATAGAGGTACACCTATTTTTGCGGTAATGTTATCCGGACTTGCCACCTTAACCGCTGTAGTGCTCAATTACTTTGTGCCTGAAGAAGCGTTCCATATTCTTATGGCATTGGTGGTTTCTGCATTAGTAATTAATTGGATGATGATTAGTTATACTCATCTTATGTTTAGACGATATAAAGCTCAAGAGGAAGTAGTCACTAAATTTAAGGCATTGTTTTATCCAGTTGGTAATGTTATTTGTTTAGTTTTTCTCTTAGGAATTTTAGTCATTTTGGCATTTGATGTGAAAACTAGATTATCAGTAGAGCTGATTCCTATTTGGGTTATTATTTTAGCCATAGGTTATAAATTAAAATTGCATTTTCATAAGGGTTAAATTTTTTTTATATTAGGATCATTATGACTATACATGTTGAACGTTCAGCTTTGCTACCTTACTCTGCCCATCAGATGTATTGTTTAGTAAATGATGTAACAAAATACCCTGAATTTTTACCTTGGTGTAGTGGAGCAGTAATACTCGCCGAATCAGCTACTACCATGAGTGCCAAATTGCTAATAGCAAAGGGGCCTATTAAACAATATTTAATTACTAATAATAAGATAGTACCTGATGTTTCTATTGAAATAAATTTACAAGAAGGTCCTTTTCAAAAGTTACATGGTTTATGGACTTTTCAGCAGCTTAATGATGAAGCTTGTAAAATCAATTTTACCATGGAATTCGATTATAATAGTATGATCATGAAAGCTACGTTAGGCCATCTTTTTAATAAAGCAGCAGGGAGTATGGTTGAGATTTTCTCACAAAGAGCTAAGTACCTTTATGGCTGATACCATAACTATAGAGGTGGCATTTGCACTGGCTGAGCAACAGACCTTATTAGCTCTATCTGTGGCGAAAGGAACCAGTGTATTAGAAGCTATTGAGTTAAGTGGTATCCTTTTGCAATATCCTGCAATAAACCTATCTCTAAACCCTATTGGTATTTTCGGTAAAAGAATTGTAAATCCGCAAGCTTATGAGTTAATGGAAGGTGATAGGATTGAAATCTATAGACCGCTATTGGCTGATCCTAAAGAGGCGAGAAGGCATAGAGCTGAGCAAGCAGCTGCTAAAAAGGTCTGATAATGGCAATTATCAGACCTTGTGATTAAAGGTAAAGTATTAATTAGAGAGTGTCGGGTACAGGAATAGGAATTAACTCAGCATCATCCACTTCTTTTTGAATATGCTTTTCGACATTGTTATCTTTGTCTGTTGGGGATTGTCGATGGCCTGCATCAGTAGGTTTGCCACCTAAGATTTCTTCATCTCTGGTCATTCCTGGTAAGAAATCTCCAGCAAGACCTGCCAGTTGTTCATTAGCATCGAAAGAAAGTACTACATTTTCTTGCCGCAAAGCACCACCACCTGGTTGAATACTATAGATATAGTCCCAACGATTGGCATGAAAGGGATCTTGAATAAGCGGAGTGCCCATTAAGTATTTAATTTGGGCTTTAGTCATACCTGGACGTAGCTGATTTATCATATCCTGAGTAATAATATTACCCTGTTGAATGTCTATCTTGTAAACACTACAGCCAGAGAAGGTTAACAGGCCCATTATCATGCCCGCTATTAGGGAAAATTTGGGGGTTTGCATTAGAAACGGATTTCCACTCTATCATATTGTATAGTTAAAATGATAATATCATATCCGTATTATAGCTTATTACCAAGATTAAAGTGAGAAAACATATGGAAAAAAATAACGAGTTGAGAAAAGCAGGTCTAAAAGTTACCTTGCCTAGAGTTAAAATATTACAGCTATTAGATGCTGCTGATAACAAACATATGAGTGCTGAAGATGTTTATAAGTCACTCATCGATTCTGGCGAAGATGTAGGTCTGGCAACTGTCTATCGGGTATTAACACAATTTGAAGCAGCTGGTTTAGTGGTGCGTCATAATTTTGATGGTGGTCATGCAGTATTTGAGTTAGCTGATGGTGATCATCATGATCATATGGTGTGTATCGATTCTGGCGAAGTCATTGAATTTGTCGATAAAGAAATAGAGCAAATACAACATAAAATTGCAGAACGCTTGGGATTTGAATTAGTAGATCATAACCTAGTGCTTTATGTGAAAAAGAAAAAATAACTTTAATTAAGAAGTATTTGTTATTCTTTATATGAGGTTACTTTACCTAACAATAATAATAAATTATTGCGTGATAAGCTGCGAATAGAAATATGTTTAAAGTATTAGTATTTAATGCCCCTCTTCGTGAGAGGAGGGGATAAATGAGCCATTATTTTTTATAAGCTTTTACTGCTTTTTCTATATGGGCTTTAGCCGCATTAGAGTCTGCCCATCCTTCTACTTTAACCCATTTGCCTTTTTCTAAATCTTTATAATGTTCAAAAAAGTGCTTAATTTGATCTAGCAATAATTGTGGAAGATCAGAACATTCTTTTACATCTTTGTATAGTGGCGTTATTTTTTCATGGGGAACTGCTACTAATTTAGCATCTCCACCTGCTTCATCAGTCATATTAAGCACCCCGATAGGACGAGCACGAATCACCGAACCTGGTGCGACAGGATACGGAGTGATAACTAATACATCTAGCGGATCACCATCGTCAGCTAAGGTATTAGGGATATAACCGTAGTTAGCAGGATAGAACATAGGAGTAGCTAAAAAACGATCGACAAATAAGGTATCAGAATCTTTGTCTATTTCGTATTTAATAGGGGTGTGGTTGGCAGGGATTTCAATAGCAACATAGATGTCATTGGGAACATCTTTACCTGCGGGAATCTTGCTATAGCTCATTGAGTTGCTCCAATTATCAATAGAATGTAGTCTAGTTGAACAGCAAAAAAGATTGATTTATTAGCAGTCCATTTAATAGATATGCCGAGCTGTCATAATAGAAATTTTATCGCAAAAAGCTTACTAGCGGTAATTATTTTCATAAGCTTGTTAGGGTCGCTAAGCATAGATTGTGGCTTGTTAATCAGCTTTGATAATGGGTTAAGCGGTATAGTTGATTATGACCACGCAATGTCTTCTTCAATTAATTTACTTATAGAGTAGTCGTTAAGTTATAGAAATAATGTGTTATTTATCATTACTCATATAATAGGGCGGAGCAGCATTCTCTGCTATAAGATTCGAAAAGTTCGTTATAAGGTTAATTGATAAGTATGCCAAATGGTCTTGTTAGCTATTTTGTCATAAAAGGCTTTAGCTCTATAGTTATTTTCTCTGGTAATCCATCTTATAAATAACCAATTTTTTGATTCAGCTAGTAGCTTAAGGTGTGCCATTAACTGATTAGCAACACCTTTGCCTCGATAGGGTAGGATAACGAATAAATCGTCAAGATAACCCACTTTTTTGCCATTTAAAGGTGAAAGCTGTTCTTTAGCATGGGCTAATCCTACCATCTGATTATCTACTATGGCGACTAAGCAGAAAATTTTTTGATCCATTAGCCATTGCCATAACGTCTCAACACTTGCTGCATCAAAAGTTCTTCGGCAGAAAGCAATATACCCACTATAAAGTTCCAGCCACTGATCATGATCGGCAGCAGTGATTGCTCTAACCAGAATATTAGCCATATTGATTATCTAACCACTATGCCTTGTGCTGCCATAAAAGCTTTAGCTTCAGCAATAGTATATTCACCAAAATGAAAAATACTGGCGGCTAATACTGCATCAGCTTTACCATCTAAAATGCCATCAACTAAGTGTTGTAAATCGCCTACCCCACCTGAAGCTATGACGGGTAATGAAATGCTGTCACTAATAGCTCTGGTAACACCTAAGTCAAAGCCTTTTTTCATGCCATCTTGATCCATGCTAGTAAGGAGTATTTCACCTGCTCCTAGTTGTTCCATTTTTTGCGCCCACATGACGGCATCTATCCCAGTAGGTTTACGGCCGCCATGGGTAAAGATTTCCCAACGTGATTGGTTACCGTCATTTGCTACTTGTTTAGCATCTATGGCTACTACTATGCATTGTGAACCAAAACGTTGTGCTGCCTCTTCTACAAATTCTGGATTAAATACTGCTGCAGTATTGATAGATACTTTGTCGGCACCAGCATTTAGGAGTTTACGAATATCATCAATAGTTCTAACCCCACCGCCTACCGTCAGGGGAATAAATACTTCACTAGCCATACGTTCTACAGTATGGAGCATGGTATTACGATTATCTACTGAGGCGGTGATATCTAAGAAAGTGATTTCGTCCGCGCCTTGTTCATTATAGCGACGAGCTATTTCGACAGGGTCTCCCGCATCACGAATATTTGCAAATTTTACCCCTTTGACTACCCGACCATTATCTACATCTAAACAAGGGATAATGCGTTTGGCAAGTGTCATGGTTTACTCCAAGCTATTTTTTTTGTTGGTATTGATCGCATAACTGTTGAGCTTGAGTTAGATCAAGAGTGTTTTCATAAATAGCGCGACCCGTAATTACACCTTTAATATTGGGTTGGTTGGCCTCTAAAAGTGTTTTGATGTCTTGTAAGTTATGAATACCACCGGAAGCAATGATAGGAATAGAAGTAGCAGCAGCTAAGGATGAGGTGTGTTCAATGTTACAGCCTTGTAGCATGCCGTCTCTAGTAATATCTGTGTAAACAATAGCAGATACCCCATAGCCTTCAAAGCGTTTGGCAATGTCTTCTACTTTATGGGAGGAGATTTCTGCCCAACCATCAGTAGCTACCATGCCTTCTTTGGCATCTATTCCTACAATAATACTGTCGGGAAAGTTTTGACAAGCCTCTTTAATAAAATTAGGATCTTTGACAGCCTTAGTCCCAATGATGACATAATTGACACCTGTCATTAGGTATTGATCTATGGTGGCTAATTCTCTAATACCGCCCCCTACTTGAATAGGTAAGTTAGGATATTTATGAGCAATGGCCTGAATAATAGGGGCATTAACAGGTTTTCCTTCAAACGCACCATTTAAATCAACTATATGTAAGCGTTGGCAACCAGCTTCTATCCATTTGCCTGCCATAGCTACTGGGTCATCAGAAAATATCGTGGTATCTTCTATGTTTCCTTGTCGTAACCTTACACACGCCCCATCTTTTAAATCAATAGCTGGAATAACTAACATAATTCACCTTTAACCTAACAAAAATAGTAAAAATTATTGCCAATAACCATCCCAACTAACAAAATTTTGTAATAATTGTAAACCATGAGTATGGCTTTTTTCAGGATGAAACTGAACAGCAAAGCAAGAGCCATTAGCTACTGCTGCGGAAAAATCTACACCATAGTGACAGCTACCTGCTAGCTGATTATTATAAGCTAAATTAGCATAATAACTATGCACAAAATAGAAACGAGCATTAGCAGGGATATGGTGCCATAAAGGGTGATCTAGAGTCTGTTGGACTTCATTCCAGCCCATATGAGGTACTTTTAATCGTTGGCCATTTTGTTCCACTAATGGATGGCCAAAAAAGCGCACTTTGCCCGAAAATAATCCTATGCAATCCACGCCGCCATTTTCTTCACTATAGTCAAATAAAGCTTGCATTCCTATACAGATAGCTAAAAAGGGTCGAGTAGTGCTTAGTTCTGTAACTAATTTATCAAACCCTAACCGCTTGATTTCTGCCATACAATCCCGTATGGCTCCCACCCCAGGGAATATAATGCGATCTGCTTCACGAATGATAGCGCTATCGCTGGTGATTAATACATGACCAGCGCCAACATGTTCTAGGGCTTTAGCGACAGAGTGTAAATTACCCATTCCATAATCTATTACAGCGACTGATTGCATTATAAGCAACCCTTAGTGGATGGAATTTGCTCAGCCATGCGAGGGTCTTGTTCTACTGCCATGCGAAGAGCTCGTCCAAAAGCTTTAAAAACGGTTTCAATTTGATGATGAGCATTAGCGCCACGTAAATTATCTATATGCAAAGTAACTTTAGCATTATTTACGAAACCTTGAAAAAATTCGGTAACTAATTCAACATCGAATTTACCAACTGTTTGTCTTGTGAAAGGAATATGCAGTTGTAAACCGGGCCGGCCAGAAAAATCTATGACTACTCTAGATAAAGCTTCATCTAATGGCACATAGGCATGACCATAACGGCGAATGCCTTTTTTATCTGCTATAGCTTTATTAATAGCATCACCTAGTGTGATACCTATGTCTTCTACACTGTGATGATCATCTATGTGGGTATCACCACTACAATCAATAGCTAGATCTATTAAGCCATGCCTAGCTATTTGATCTAACATATGTTCAAGAAATGGAATATCTGTTTTAAAGTTAGCCTTACCCGTACCATCTAAATTAACTGATACAGTAATTTGTGTTTCTTTTGTTGTTCTTTTAACGGTTGCGCTGCGTTCAACCATTGGCTACTCCAATTTACACTAGAAAATGAGTTATTATAACGAAATGTTAAAATAAATACGTTATTTAAGCTAAAATTTATAGCATTATGTTAATAATGCTCTATTATTGTATAACAAACTTTTTCCAAAAAGAGAAATAAACGTCATGAAGGCACTCAAATATATAGGTTTTTTTGTTATTGGTTTTGTAGTTTTAATACTGACGCTATTTTGCGCACTCGTCCTTTTGTTTAATCCCAATAACTATAAAACAGAAATTCAAAATTTGGTAAAAGAAAAAGCTAATGTTGAGCTTAATATAGAAGGCGATATTAATTGGACCTTTTATCCATGGCTTGGCTTATCTATTCAAAATACTAGTGCAGCAAGTTTAGATACTCCTGATCGGCCTTTTGCAAAAATTAAAGAGCTCGATCTATCTGTTAAGTTATTACCATTATTTACCGGTAAAATTCAAATGAATGATGTTAATTT
>CALYQH010000004.1 GCA_945283395.1 uncultured Ventosimonas sp.
TACCATTACTTTTAGTTTTTTACCTTGTTCCATCTTCTTCCGCCATCACTTGAGATAAAAAGTAATCTAGATATATAGGTATATTATAAACATATAAAAGAGAGTTCAACAGCTAATGCACATAAATTACTTATTAGTTTACGTTTTAGATACTAGTTTTGAGTATATGATACTATATAATAAATAAATTTATCCTGAATTTCTTTATAATAAGTAAATTAATCATGTAATTCTTTGCTTATGTCAAATTAACTCGTTAATTAAACTAAAATAATTTTATTTGCTTAGGAGTTTGTTCTCTATGACTATTCGTTTAGGTATTGTAATGGATCCAATCAATAGTATTCATTTTAAGAAAGATAGCTCCCTTGCTATGTTATGGGCTGCAAAGGATAGAGGATGGCAGTTATTTTATATGGAAGTTAAAGATCTTTATCTATTAAAAGGTCAAGCTTATGGCAAGATGCGTGCATTAAAGGTTTATAAAGATGAACAACATTTTTTTGAATTAAGTGATGAGCAAACCGAGCCATTAGCTTTTTTAGATGTGATTCTGATGAGAAAAGATCCTCCTTTTAATAGTGAGTTCATTTACAGCACTTATTTATTAGAAAGAGCAGAACAAGCAGGCGTATTAATAGTTAATAAGCCGCAAAGCTTAAGAGACTGTAATGAAAAGCTATTCGCAACGCAGTTTGCTGATCTAATGGTGCCCACCTTGGTAAGCGCACGAACTGATATTTTGAAAAGCTTTATTAAGGAGCAGGGAGATGTTATTTTGAAGCCTTTAGATGAAATGGGTGGGGCTTCTATTTTTAGACATAGAGAAGGTGACCCGAATTTATCAGTTATTATAGAAACCTTAACGGCTCATGGTACTAGACAAATTATGGTACAACGCTTTATTCCAGCAATTGCAACAGGAGATAAGAGGATTTTAATGATAGATGGAGAGCCCATTCCTTATTGTTTAGCCCGTATTCCTAAACAAGGCGAGACAAGGGGTAATTTAGCTGCTGGTGGTAAAGGTGTGGCACAGCCTTTATCAACTAATGATTACGCTATTGCTCAAGAGATTGGCCCAGTTCTACGTGATAAAGGATTACTGTTTGTGGGGTTAGATATTATAGGTGATTATGTTACTGAGATAAATGTAACAAGCCCTACGTGTATTAGGGAAATTGATAAAGTATATGACACTAAAATCGCAGAAAAACTTATGGATTGCATAACTACAAAGCTAACTAAGGAGAAAAAGGTTAATTAAATTATCTTTTCTAGTAAGTTTAGTTTTATACTAATAAGCTAAGATGAAAACTCATACAGGATGTCTTGTTAATATTTATGAATGCTCTTGTCTCCTTTTTAGCTAAATTTCATAAAACAAAAGAAAATGATTTGCTTGGCCTGATGATTTGCTTAGCAGCTATTTTTCATACGACGCTTATTTTTGGGGTAGGCTTTACTGCTGAAGATTATCCTGTGGGCAAAGTATTGGATGTTTCACTGGCTGTTTTTAAAGATGAAAAAGCACCTTCAAAAGCAGATTTTATTGCGCAAGAAAATCAATTAGGTAGTGGGACGTTAGATAAGGCAATAACTCCTAACACTACTTCTCCCGCTGAGTTTCAAGCGATAGAAATTAACCCTTCTGCTAGTGCTTTGCCTGCTATGCAAAAACATCAAGAGCAACAAGATGTTAATAAAAGTGTGTTGATTAGCAATAGTAAACAACAGCAACATGTTTCCAAGAAAGCAGAAAAAAAAGAACAACAAGATGATGCTCAACAAAATAGCGATAGCGATGACATAGCTGCTCAAATTGCCAGCTTACAAGCTCAGATTATGAAAAAAGAACAAGCCTATGCTAAGCGGCCAAAAGTATTGCAAATTACCTCAGCAGCTACTAAAAAAGATAAAGGAGCAGCTTATCAAGATGCTTGGCGCAAAAAAATAGAGCGCATAGGCAATTTAAATTATCCTAAAGAGGCGAGTAACCGCAAAATTTATGGACAGCTAAGGTTATTAGTAGCTATTAAAAAGACGGGGCAATTACGTGAAGTGAAAGTACTTAAATCTTCAGGTAAACCCATATTAGATAGAGCCGCTATCCGTATTGTGCATATGGCAGCCCCTTTCCCTCCATTTCCACGGGAGTTAGCAGACACCGATATTATAGAAATTATTAGGACATGGCGTTTTGATCGAAGTGATAAATTATCGACTGATAATTGAAGGTGGTTAAAGTGTTAACGCAAGAGTTTTATAAGCAGGTTCTCCCATGGGTAAAAGCCAATCGTTGGTTTATTGGCTTGTCAGGCGGAATGGATTCAACCGTATTATTGCATTTGCTCGTTATGTTAAAAAAAAACTATGTACTACCCGAAATGACTGCGATTTATATTCATCATGGGTTACAACAAGTAGCTGATGATTGGGCTTTGCATTGTCAAAACCTTTGTCAGGAGTTAGCGATACCGCTTCATATTACTAGAGTAAAAGTAGCCAAACGTTCTAGTCTTGAAGAGGCTGCCCGTGATGCACGCTATCAAGCTTTTAGTGAGTTACTGAAAGCAGGGGATGTGCTTTTTACGGCACAACACCAAAATGATCAAGCGGAAACATTAATGTTTCGTTTAGTAAGGGGGGCTGGTGTAAGGGGTTTGGCAGGTATTCCTAAGCAGCGAAAACTAGGCTTAGGTGAGTTAGTACGCCCTTTGTTATCTTTTACCCATAAACAACTTAAAGATTATGCACTAGCTAATGCCTTACAATGGATCGAAGATCCTACTAATCAAGATATTCACTATGCTCGCAATTATCTTAGACATAAAGTTATTCCAGTATTACAACAGCAATGGCCTAGTGTTATAACTAATATAGGACAAGCTACCTGCCATTTGCAAGAAGCTCAGCAACTGTTAACCGAGTTAGCTTTACAAGATTTACAAGAGGCTCAAGTAAAGCCACTATATGCTTGGTTGACGCCTCCTAGCTTATTGTTGGAACCACTAACTAGATTATCTTTGGCTAGGCAGAAAAATGCCTTATCTTGTTGGCTAAGTCGTTATGTGTTAGTGCCTAATAGTCATCATTGGCAAGGATGGCAGCAATTAATAGCCGCTAAAGAGGATGCTAATCCTATTTGGCAGCTACAGCATGCAGAATTACATCGAGCTAATGGCCGTATATGGTTGTTATCAGGGCATTGGCTTGAACAGCCTATTGATAAAAAGTTGCCTATAACAACTAACCCTATCCAGTTAGAAAATAATGGTCAGGTGATATTAGCAGGTCAATTACCTTCTAACTCTGTTGCTTTAAGTTATCGCCAAGGGGGTGAGGTGATAGAATTAGCCAATCGTGGGCGAAGGGATTTAAAGCGGCTGTTTAATGAGCAAGCTATACCCCCCTTTGTTCGTAATAGAATACCTTTATTAGTTGATCAACAAGGTAAGCTATTGGCGGTAGCTAATTTTCCTCAATGGCATGCAAAAACAGTTAGTTCGACTCTAATTTTTAAATGGCTGCCTAATGATTGTTAGCATTTTATTTACTTCCTTTAGTTAGTACTATTTATTAGAATGCAACTATAACGACGAGATACTGGTTATTTTATGATACCTATTACCGAATATATACAGCAATTAGGGCGTAATGCAAGGATGGCAACGCGTGAATTGGTGAAAGCCCCTACGAAATTAAAAAATCTAGCTTTGCAGTTGATAGCTGAGCAATTAACATCAGCTAGAGCTTATATAAAGCAGCAAAACTTGTTAGACTTAAAGCAAAGTAAAGCACATGGGTTATCTGATGCTATGTTGGATAGATTGACTCTAACCGATGCCAGAATAGATTTGATGATTACGGGCATTAAACAAATTATTACTTTAGCTGATCCCGTTGGTGAAATACGAGATTTGAAATATGTCCCTTCGGGATTACAGATAGGGAAAATGCGTTCACCTATAGGGGTAATAGGTATTATTTATGAGTCGCGCCCTAATGTTACAATAGATGCTGCGGCGCTATGTTTAAAGTCAGCTAATGCAGTTATTTTAAGGGGTGGTTCAGAAGCTATTCATTCTAATAGAGCAATTGCTGATTGTATTCAACAAGGTTTACAGCAAGCAGGATTGCCTACTAACGCCGTCCAGCTAGTAAATACTATTGATAGACAAGCGGTTGATTTACTGGTGAGTATGCCAGAATATGTGAATGTGATTATTCCAAGGGGGGGTAAATCGCTTATTCAGCGTGTTAATGCAACAGCAAAAGTGCCAGTTATTATGCATTTAGATGGGAACTGTCATGTGTATGTGGACGCTATGGCAGATTTGACTAAGGCTGCTACTATTGCAATCAATGCTAAATGTTATAGGTATGGTATTTGTGGCGCAATGGAAACGTTGTTGATACATAAGTCCATAGCTAGTGAGTTGTTACCTATTATTAGTCCTTTGTTCGCTGCTAAGGGAGTAGAATTAAGAGGTTGTGAACAAACACGGAAGTATCTACCTGACCTTATCCCTGCGACCGAAGAGGATTGGTATACAGAGTATATGGCAGCTATTTTAGCTATTAAAATAGTAGCTGATTTAGAACAAGCTATTAATCATATTAATAAATATGGATCTCATCATACAGATAGCATAGTGACAGAACATGTAGGTGCTGTTCATAGATTCTTAGCAGAAGTAGATTCTAGTTCTGTCATGCATAACGCTCCTACTTGCTTTGCAGATGGCTTTGAATATGGGTTAGGTGCCGAAATAGGTATTTCTACCAATAAATTACATGTCCGTGGCCCAGTTGGATTAGAGGGACTTACTACCGAAAAATATATTGTCTTAGGTGATGGGTTTACAACGCGTGGCTAGCAAAATTGCTTTATTAGGAGGGACATTTAATCCTATCCATATAGGTCATTTACGTTCGGCTATTGATGTGATAGAGCTATTAGCATTAGATGAATTGAGATTAATACCTAATGCCTTACCGCCACACAGAGAGCAACCTAATGTATCACCACAACAACGTTTAGAAATGGTGCGCTTAGCGACAACTAAGGTGCCTAAGCTAGTAGTTGATGATAGAGAATTAAGGCGTAATAAGCCATCTTATACCATAGATACATTGCTTTCTATCCATGCTGAGTTAACCGCTGAGGATCAATTATTTTTCATAATGGGCTGGGATGCTTTTTGTAGTTTGCCAACTTGGTACCGTTGGCAAGAATTATTAACTCATTGTCACATTATAGTGTTACAACGCCCTTATCTATCTGTTAAAATTCCAAAAGAGCTACAAGGTTTTTTAGCAGGTAAAGTGGTGACTGATGCAGCATGTTTTACTAGGTTGAATGGGCAGGTACTTTTTCTACAACAAACGGTGTTAGATATTTCATCCACCCATATTCGACAAGCTCTAGCACAGTCTAAATCAGTGCAATTTTTAGTAGCCGATAAAGTATTGGACTATATAAATGAACATAAGCTTTATCAGGAGCTATAATAACTATGTTGGAGTTAATTGAGAAAGTTGCTAAGTAGTCAGCTATTGATGCTACTAGTAACTGGTTATAATTTATAAAGTTTCGTTAAGTAAGTTATTAGTATTATTTACGGATAGATAATAAGTGAAATATTAGGTATTTTATGCAGAGTAAAGAGATAGTAGACATTGTTGTTCAGGCGTTAGAAGATTTAAAGGGCAAGCAAATAGTAGTAATAGATGTTCATGACAAGACCAGTGTGACCGATTATATGGTTATTGCTACAGGCGGTTCCGCAAGGCAAGTAAAAGCGTTGGCTGAAAATGTGGTGGAGAAAGTTAAACAGCAAGGACAACGGCCGTTAGGCACTGAAGGCTTAGAGAATGGCGAGTGGGCTTTAGTCGACTTAGATGTAGTAGTAGTACATGTTATGCAACAAGATACTCGTAATTTTTTTGATTTAGAACGGTTATGGCAAGGAACAGAGCAGCATAGAGCTAAACAAATGCAAAGTGATCCTATGTAATATGCATATTAGGCTAATAGCTGTTGGCAATAAAATGCCTCAATGGGTTGAAGCAGGATGGCAAGCATATAGTAAACGTTTACCTAAAGAGTTTGCTTTAGATTTATTTGAAATCCCATTGCTTACTCGTACTAAAAGTGCAGATGTAAAGCGCCTTATGCAGCAAGAAGGGGCGAATATGCTAAGTAAAGTACAAGCAACTGATAAAGTAATAACGTTAGAAGTGACAGGTAAAGCTTGGAGTACTGAGCAGTTAGCCGAAAAAATGGGAGATTGGCAGCTAGCAGGGCAAAACATTAATTTAATGGTGGGTGGCCCCGAAGGATTAGCTCCTGAAGTAATTTCCCGTAGCGATGAAAAGTGGTCTTTATCGGCATTAACTTTACCCCATCCGCTAGTAAGAATTTTAGTAGTTGAACAATTATATAGGGCTTGGACTATCTTAGCTGGACATCCTTATCATAAGTAGAGGCTTAAAATTAGAATAGCTATATGGTAGAACTTCTTCCCGTTAAAGACCATTTGAAAAATGCTAGAATAATTAAGCAACGGGTTATTGCAGGCGCTTTTTTAATAATTATTTTAATGCTGGTGCTTATTGCCAGAATGTATTTCTTGCAAATAGTGCAATACAAATATCATTCAACCCTCTCTGAAAAGAATCGTGTTCATACTCAGGCGATAGCGCCTATTCGTGGGGTTATTTATGATAGAAATGGTATTGTTATAGCTGATAATCAGCCAAGTTTTAACTTAACTTTTACACGTGAACGCAGTAAAGATTGGCGTACTACCATAGATGTATTAGTCGAAATATTAGCATTGTCTGCTGAAGATAAAGAAAATTTACTTAGCAAAGTAAAACAACGCGCGCGTCCCTTCGAATCGGTTCCTATTTTATATGAATTGTCAGAGCAACAACGCGCTATAATTGCTGTTAATCAACCTAGATTGCCTGGCGTAGAGGTTGAGCCGCAGTTTATCCGCTCTTATCCTTATGGTAGTTTATTTGCGCATTCAGTCGGTTATGTGGGGCGGGTTAGTGATCAAGATTTGAAGCGAGTTGATACAGTTGAGTATAGTGGTACACATCATATAGGAAAAACAGGTGCAGAGCGCTTTTATGAAAATATGTTACATGGACACGTAGGTTATGAGGAAGTTGAAACTAATGCGCGTGGTAAGGTAATGCGAGTATTAAATAGAACATTGCCTACTGCTGGTAAAGATTTAACCTTAACCCTAGATTATTACTTACAACAGGTAGCTGTTAATGCGCTAGCTGATAAAAGAGGCGCTCTTATTGCATTAGACCCACAAAATGGCGATATTTTAGCGTTAGTCAGTTTACCTAGTTTTGATACTAACCCCTTTGTAACAGGCATCAGTCAGAAAGACTATGGGGCGTTAGCTAATTCACCCGATAAACCTTTTTTAAATAGAGCTATTTATGGTACCTACCCACCTGGATCTACAATCAAACCTTTAATAGCCTTAACAGGCTTAGATATTGGTGAGGTTACTCCGCAAACCAAAGTATTTGATCCTGGCTTTTTTCAATTGCCTAATTCGACTCATAAATATCGTAACTGGAACAGAGGGGGAGATGGTTGGGTCGATATGGAAACAGCTATTATGCGTTCCAATGATACTTATTTTTATAATTTAGCCTATAAAATAGGTATAGATAAGTTACATGACTATTTAACCAAGTTTGGTATTGGTCAAAAAGTTTCGTTAGATATGTATCAGGAAGAATCAGCAGGTATAATGCCCTCTAGAGAATGGAAGGAAAAAACGCATAAGCAAAGATGGTATCCGGGGCATACCCTTATTACGGGGATAGGACAAGGAGATATGCAGGCTACTATTTTACAAATAGCGCAAGCAGCTTCTTTAATTGCAAATAAAGGCCATTGGTTAAGACCGCACTTATTGAAAGAGGTAGATCATTTATCTGTTAGCCAATTAGTAGCTAATAATTTGGCAGAGTATAAAGATAGGCAAACGCCAGCGGATATTGTATTAAAAAATCCAAGTTATTGGGATATAGTTAATAATGATATGCAACAAGTGGTTCAAGGTAGCAGAGGTACTGCTCGTAGAATTGCTTCGCCAGTCTATAGAATAGCAGGTAAAAGTGGTACTGCCCAGGTGGTAGCTATTAGGCAAAATGAGCGCTATGACAGTAAAAGTCTTAATGAAAGGCACCGCGACCATGCACTATTTGTAGCCTTTGCGCCCGCTGAACGGCCTCGTATTGTAGTAGCTATTATAGTAGAGAATGGTGAATCGGGCAGTGGGGTGGCCGCACCTATTGTAAGGCAAGTAATGGATGCTTGGTTATTAAATGAACAAGGGCAGCTAAAAACAGATGAAGAGTTAGCTGCTAAAAAAACAGCTCCTGATACGTCTGCAAAGACCAGTGAAGGGCAAGGAACATAAAATGTTTATCCAACAGCCAAAAATAGTACTAGATAGTCATTTTAATAGAAAAGGACGTATTACCTTATTAGAGCGCTTTCATGTGGATGGCTATTTATTACTATTACTTACCATACTAGCCATAGCAAATTTATTTATTCTTTATTCAGCGAGTGGCAAAGATATTGAGATGGTTAATAAACAGGCGGTCTTCTTTGCTATAGGCGGTGGCATTATGTTAGTAATAGCTCAATTTGATCCACAGTTTATTGCTCGTTGGATTCTTGTCCCTTATGTCATAGGTGTCATACTGCTTATTATTGTCGATATCACAGGGCATAATGCTATGGGGGCACAACGCTGGTTAAAGATTCCGGGGCTAATCCGCTTTCAACCTTCTGAATTTATGAAAATTATTGTTCCTGCTACAATAGCGTGGTATATATCCAGATATAGTTTACCAGCCTGTTTTAAGCATGTATTGGTAGCTTTTGTGTTAATAGCTATTCCTTTTTTATTGGTAGTGAGACAGCCTGACTTAGGGACAGCATTACTTATTTTAGCTGCTGGTGCCTTTGTTATTTTTATTGCAGGATTATTATGGAGCTGGATCGTTAGTGCGATAGCTGCTGCCATACCTATTGCAGTAGGTATGTGGTTTTTTGTGATGCATGACTATCAAAAACATCGGGTTCACACTTTTTTAGATCCTGAGTCTGATCCACTAGGTAAAGGTTGGAATATCATTCAATCTAAAGCGGCTATTGGTTCTGGTGGCCTTTGGGGCAAAGGTTGGTTGGCAGGTACTCAATCGCATTTAGATTTTTTACCTGAAAGTCATACTGACTTTGTCTTTGCATTAATAGGTGAAGAGTTTGGTTTTATAGGTGTAGTATTGTTGCTTACTGTTTATTTGCTTATTCTAGCTCGCGGACTAGTTATTACCGTTAATGCTCAAACCTTATTTGGCAAACTATTAGCTGGTGGCTTAACCATGATTTTCTTTGTTTATGTTTTTGTTAATATAGGCATGGTCAGTGGTTTATTGCCTGTAGTAGGTGTCCCTTTACCGCTAATGAGTTATGGCGGTACTTCGGTCGTTACTTTATTATCTTCGTTTGGTATTTTGATGGCTATTCAAACACATCGTAAGTGGGGTTCGCCTATTTAGTATGTATATAATAAATCCAATAAAACAACTTATCGCTTTGCTGGTACTGTGGTTAATGTTAATAGCGCCAATTCAGGCGGCAGATTATGATAATTCGCCAGAGGTAGAAGCTTATATAAGCGAGCTTACTCAGCAGTATGGTTTTGTTAAAGATAATTTACAAGCGATGTTTAAACAGGTTAAAAAACAACAAGCTATTTTAGATTTGATTGCCAAACCAGCAGAAAAAGCTAAATTATGGAAAGAATACCAGCCTATTTTTTTAACTAAAAAGCGATTAGAAGACGGGGTTGTGTTTTGGAATACCAATGCTGATGCCTTAGCCAGAGCTGAACAAGAATATGGTGTGCCTGCCCAAATTATTGTTGCCATTATAGGCGTAGAAACATTTTATAGTCGTAACATGGGGAGTTGGCCTGTGTTAGATGCGTTAACTACCCTGAGTTTTGACTACCCACCAAGGAGTGACTTTTTTAAAAAACAGCTTACCCAATATTTGTTAATGACCCGTGAAGAGCAGTTAGACCCCTTAACCTTAAAAGGTTCTTATGCTGGTGCTATGGGCATGTGTCAGTTTATGCCGGGCAGTTTTAGGGCGTACGCCGTAGATTTTGATCATGATGAAATAATAGATATTTGGCAAAATCCAACAGATGCTATAGGTAGTGTTGCTAACTATTTTAAACAACATGGTTGGCAAAGAGATCAAGCCACTGTTTTACAAGTAGCGGTAACAGGTGATAAAGTAGCTAGCGGTTTATCAACCGGTTTAGAGTTAGATAAGACAGTTTTACAATTAACACAAGCTGGTTGGCAGTTACCTGATAAGTTAGCAAAAGATACCGCAGTGTTGGCTTTTCGCTTAGATGGTGAACAAGGTGATGAGTATTGGGTTGGCTTTAAAAATTTCCAAGTAATAACCCGTTATAATCGTAGTGTGATGTATTCTTTAGTAGTTTATCAATTATCTGAACAACTACGAGCAGCTAAAATGGCAAATGAATAATTTAACATCTATAAAATTAATAGTAACTGTTGGTTGGATTATGGGACTTTTGGTAGGTTGTCATACCACTACGCCGAGTTCAAAAGTAGATAGTTATTCAGATGTGGCTAAAACATCTCGTAATGCTGGCTATGTTCGTCCTTTAGAGGATGGAGCGCCTTGGTGGGATGTGGATGTCTCTAACATTCCTGATGCTATTCCTATTGTTCATTCGGGTAACTATAAGAAAGATCCTTATAGCGTATTAGGTAAAACTTATTATCCAAGACCTACTGCCAGAGGATATCAGGAAGTGGGAACGGCTTCTTGGTATGGTACTAAATTTCATGGACAAGCTACAGCTAATGGCGAAATCTATGATTTATATGGGATGACAGCTGCCCATAAGACCCTTCCTTTGCCTAGTTATGTGAAAGTAACTAACCTAGATAATGGTCGAAGTGTGATTTTAAGGGTCAATGATAGAGGGCCATTCTATTCTAATAGAGTTATAGATTTATCTTTTGCGGCAGCTAAAAAGTTAGGTTATGCGGATATGGGTACGGCCAGAGTTAAAGTAGAAGGAATAGAACCTAGCCAATGGTGGGCAAACCAAGGTATGGTAGCACCCAATTCAGACAAGGAAGCAAAAGCAGCGATGGCCAAAAAACAGCAACAAGTGGCTGCAAAGTCGATACCTGTAGCTACTATTAAGAAAGATGTATTGCTAGAATATAAGCCACCTAAAGATCAACATGCTATACCTGCTAGCAAAACTAATGGTCAACCTATTGAGGGTATTTATCTTCAGGTTGCTGCTTTCTCTAATCCAGATGCGGCAGAGCTATTAAAACAACGGCTAATTGAAATTACCGCTAATCCTGTATTTATTAGCTCGGTGGTACAGGGGCAGCAAACTTTTTATAGAGTAAGATTAGGACCTTTAGCAGATCAACAACAAATGCTACAGGCGCAGCAAGCTATTCGTATAGCTAAATTAGGGCAGGCAACCTTAGTTAAGAAAGATTAATTTTATCCATTTTAGAGAGTTATTAAGACACAATGAACAACAGGTATTTAATAAAACATATTATTTTAACTATTATTTTCTTCTTAACGGCTACTTTGGTTAATGCCCAACAAGCACTTGAAATCATTCCCGCGCCTCCGCAGTTAGCTGCTAAATCTTATGTATTGATGGATGCAGCAACCGGTCAAATACTTATTAATAATGATGGAGATGAACGTCTCCCCCCAGCTAGTTTGACAAAGCTCATGACGGCTTATTTAGCAACCTTAGAGATGAAGAAAGGTCAAGTTAGACCTGCGGATTTAGTAACTATCAGCGAAAAGGCTTGGAAGACTGGTGGTTCTAAAATGTTTGTGGAGGTTGGTAAGCAGGTTTCTTTGGGTGATCTGCTGCATGGTATTATTATTCAATCGGGCAACGATGCAAGCGTTGCTGTCTCAGAGTATTTAGCAGGTAGTGAAGATGTTTTTGCAGAGCTGATGAATAAGACCGCAGCTCAATTGGGCATGAAAAATAGTCACTTCATGAATGCTACGGGTTTACCCGACCCCAATCATTTTTCTTCAGCCCATGATATGGCTATTTTAGCTCGCGCTATTATTTATGAAGATCCTGCCCATTATGCAATTTATAGTCAAAAAGAATTTTTATGGAATAAGATCAAACAGCCTAATCGTAATTTACTCCTATGGCGAGATAGTACGGTAGATGGTTTAAAAACAGGTCATACAGAAGAAGCAGGTTATTGCATGGTAGCTTCTGCAAAACGTAATAATTTACGACTAATAGCTGTATTATTTGGGACTAGTAGCGAAAAAGCCCGGGCGGAGGAAACCCAAAAATTATTAACTTATGGTTTCCGTTTTTATGAAAATAGAACATTATATAAAAAAGGCGTAGAAGTTAAGAAAATACGTGTTTGGAAAGGAACTAACAATGAAGTTTCAACTGGCTTTGCTGAAGATCTATCTATTACCTTACTGAAAAATCAATTTAATAATATCCAATTGCAAGTTAGTGCTGCCAAAGAGTTAATGGCACCTGTGGTAGCAGGCCAAGTTTTAGGTAAAGTAGTCGTTAAAGTAGGGGATAAAATTGTTTACAGTACCGATTTGGTAGCATTACAGACAGTTGAGCAAGGAAGTTTTTTAAGCAGAATTTGGGATAGCATAGTATTATTTTTTAAAAGGCTATTTAGTTAAGTGAAGGATATGGCTAGTCAGCAACCCCCAAAGATAGAATTTCCTTGTAAAAATTATGTGTTTAAAGTGATAGGTGATGCCCATGATGAGTTTAGAGCACAGGTACTTAATATAATACGTAAACATGTGCCTGATTTAGACGAATCTAAAGTAACAGAGCAGTTCAGTAGTAATAATAAGTATCATGCTTTGCGATTTGTGATCACTGCTACGGGTATCCCGCAGTTAGAAGCTATTAATAAGGATTTGAAGGCTACTGGGCGTGTTCATATGGTTTTATAATGACTAATGAAAATACTTTAATCATTAGACTTTTAGGTGTACAGCCATATGAAACAATTTGGCATGCTATGCAGAATTTTACAAATAATCGTACGGCAAAGACTATTGATGAAGTATGGTTACTGCAACATGAGCCTGTTTTTACCCAAGGCCAAGCTGGAAGAGCTGAGCATCTATTAACCCCGGGAGATATTCCCGTGGTGCATTCAGATAGAGGAGGACAGGTAACTTACCATGGCCCAGGCCAATTAATAGGTTATTTATTATTGGATGTTAAAAGACATCATTTAGGCCCTAGGGCATTAGTTACTGCTATTGAGACATTATTGGTTAAGCTATTAGCTTCGTATGGTGTATTAGCTTACCCTAAACCAGAAGCGCCTGGCGTGTATGTGGATGAGGCAAAAATTGCTTCGTTAGGTTTGCGTATTAGACGTAATGCTTCTTTTCATGGTTTTGCGTTGAATGTCCATATGGATCTTGAACCTTTTTTACGAATTAATCCTTGTGGGTATGCTGGGTTAAGAATGACACAACTAGCAGATTTGGTTCCAACTATTGATATGACAGAATTAACAACAAGGTTAATTAACCAATTAACCGCTAATTTAGCTTATACTAATGTGAGTGTTGTGACAGGTATTGAACTAGAGTAATTATGATTAAATCAGATGAACAAGTCGTAGCTCCTAAAAAATTAGAAAGAGGTATTAAATTAAAGGGAGCTGATAAAGTTGCAAAAATTCCTATTAAGGTTATTCCTACGGTTGAATTGCCTACTAAACCAGACTGGATTAGGGTTCGTATTCCTGCTACCCCAGAAGTTGAAAGAGTTAAGCAGTTATTAAGACAACATAAATTACATAGCGTCTGTGAGGAGGCAACTTGCCCTAATTTAGGTGAGTGCTTTGCCTCTGGTACAGCTACCTTTATGATTATGGGTGATATTTGTACTAGGCGCTGTCCTTTCTGTGATGTAGGCCATGGTAGACCAAATCCATTGGATGACAATGAACCAAAAAATTTAGCGTTGGCTATAGCTGATTTAGGCTTACGCTATGTAGTGATAACTTCAGTAGATAGAGACGATTTAAGAGATGGTGGTGCACAGCATTTTGCTGATTGTATAAGAGAAATTCGCGCTTTATCTCCCAACATTCAGTTAGAAACGCTGGTTCCTGATTATCGCGGTAGAATGGAAGTAGCTTTACAAATAACCGCTACTGAACCACCAGATATTTTCAATCATAATCTAGAAACAGTGCCAAGATTATATAAATCATCGCGTCCTGGCTCAGACTTTGAATGGTCGCTAGATCTGTTGCAAAACTTCAAGAAATTAGTACCCCATATTCCTACTAAATCAGGGTTAATGTTAGGCTTGGGTGAAACTGATGAAGAGATTGTAGAAGTTATGGAAAGGTTAAGAGAGCATGAAGTAGATATGCTTACCCTAGGACAATATTTACAGCCATCTAAAAGCCATTTACCTGTCCAGCGTTTTGTTCATCCGGATACCTTTGAGTGGTTTGCAGAGATAGGCAAAAAGATGGGTTTTAAAAATGTGGCATCAGGAGCTTTAGTTCGTTCTTCTTATCATGCTGACCAGCAAGCTCACGGTAATAAGGTTAGTTAATTGTAAAAAAAATCTGCTTTTGTAAAAAAAACTACAATAAATTGATGTAATGCATCAAGTATAAATTTTGTTAATTTAGAATGCATAAAGGCTAAGGAATAATTAGTCTTAAATGTCCTTTTTTAACTTATAGCTAGGGGAATTTGATATGGCTAAATTAAAAGCACTAATAGCAATTTGTTTAACTGTTATGCTTAGTTATCCCGTTTTTGCGCAGGATAATCAAGCAACTAATGCAAAAGAAATAGTAGGTATTTGGAAACTTGTTTCTTATGTCATTGAAGTTAAAACTACGGGTGAAAAATTCCCACCTATGGGAGCGCACCCTACTGGTTATACTATTTTTACCCCTGAAGGTCGTACTTGGTTCATGTTAACAGGCGATGGACGTAAACCAGCTACTACTGATGCAGAGAAGGCGCAACTATTAAGCACTATGGTTGCTTATACTGGGGCTTATCGGATTGAAGCTGATAAGTGGATAACTTCAGTGGAAGTAGCTTGGAATCCTGCTTGGATAGGTACAGAGCAAGCCCGTCAATTTAAAATTGAAGGAGATAAATTACAAGTTCTTACTCCTTGGCGGATAATGCCTAATTGGGCTGATAAAGGTGAAACTCGGAGTATTATCACTTTTGAACGTTTCAAAAAAGAACAATAGCTTGTTTTTATTAGGATTAAATAGCTTATTATTAGTTATAAAAAGAGTTATTTAATCCTATTATTTTAGCCTGTTTAAGAATACAGAAAATAATGATAAACATACCCATTTACAACAACATAGATATTTTATAGGGATCACTTTTATTAACTAGCATTTTTAAAAAATAAGGAATAAACTCTAAATAATAAAGGTCTAAATACGAACAAATAAAAACGTTATTTAGCGTTGAGGAGATAATAAAATGCTTGGTAACCCTGAAGTCATAGATTATTTAAATAAATTATTAACAGGTGAATTAGCCGCTCGTGACCAGTATTTTATCCATTCAAGAATGTACAATGACTGGGATTTGGGCAAATTATATGAGCGTATTAATCATGAAATGGGCGAAGAAACAGAGCATGCCGATCAGCTTATTCGCCGTATTCTCTTTTTAGAGGGTAAGCCTAATATGCGTCCCGATGATATAAATATAGGGACTAATGTAAAAGAGATGCTTGAATTTGATCTACGTTTAGAATTACATGTTCGCCAAGCCTTAGCTGATGGCATTAAGCTTTGTGAAGCCAAAAATGATTATGTCAGTCGTGATATGTTGCGTGGTCAATTACAAGATACAGAAGAAGATCATGCTTATTGGCTGGAAAAACAATTAGGATTGATTGAAAAAATGGGTCTAGAAAATTATCATCAATCACAAGTATAGGTTAATAACCATTAGTTTCTTTTTGCACAATCTCCTTTAGCTAGCTAAAGGGGATGTTGCCTTGGAAGGTTTCTTAGATAGAGTTTAGTCGCTACTAAGTTTAATAAGTCAGCGTTTAACAAATTGACTAGTTATTAATAGGCTGCGTTAGAAGGCCAGCAGATAATCTACAGTTTAACTTGAAAAAATAGATAAGGTTTAAATTTTTTTGAGGCCTTCAATCAATACGGGGCAAGGTGCATTTTCTATCACTTTCATACAAGTAGAAGGATCAAATAGGCGGGATATTTTTGACATTTGCCTATGTCCCATAATAATCAGCTTGGCTTTAACTTGTTTAGCATAGGCTATTATTTGCTCAGCGGGGTCACCTGTTACGATACGGGGGGTTACTTTAATATTGGCTTGTTTTAAACTGTCTAGACACTCTTGAATAAGTTGGTTAGCGGCTGTTTGTTGGTCGCTTGTCTTAGCATCAGATGGTTTATCTTGAGGGTAATTAGGCTCAACAGTAAAATCTATATCCCCTACATAAATTAGATGTGCCTCTGTAAAAAGAGTACAGAAAGGTTTTGCTAACTCTAGAATATGTTTAGTATAGGTGGAACCATCAATTGCAATAAGCATAATGTCAAACATAGTTGTAGCCCTTCTTTAAACGAAATTATTGTCTTTTTTGTAAAGCTAGTTACATAGTATAAAACTTAACTAATTTTATTGATAATATTTAATATCTTTTAATAAATAACTTGGGCTTTCTCATGCAATTGCCTCAACAGTAAAATCTAACCTCCTAAGGTTGCGAAAAATAACTGCCATGACTTCTTTCAGGATAAATTTGTCAAAAATAAATAAAAGACTTTTTATAACCTTTTCTGCATGAGCTGGATGGGCTTTTACCTTATCGTAAGTTGCTTAAACTGT
>CALYQH010000005.1 GCA_945283395.1 uncultured Ventosimonas sp.
ATTCTAATCTAATATAATAGTTAGTAGCTTTCGTTAGAAACCGTTTTTTTAAAGCGCCTAATAGCGAGAGTTAGTCTTTCAACAGGTGATGCTAGAAGTCATTTGTCTTTAATGGATTCTCGCAATACTAACTAATCGTTTTGAAGAAAGCTAATAACTGTTTGTTAAATTCTTAGCTATGTTTAATATTGTTATTGGCTTAAAGCTATTAACTAGCTAAGCTGTTTCTTCAAGCCAAGCACTTTGAATAGCTTCTAGAACTTTTTCACCACATCTATTAGGGTCGTCATCAAAATCGCCTAAATTCATTACTTTTTGCCGTAGTTCGACAAAGTTAATTTGAAGTGGATTAAGATCAGGATAGTTGTCTGCTAGTTGTATAGCGATTTCTTGTACATCTACCCATTTTAATGTCATTAATTGGTTCCTCAATGATTTTCTGATACTTGGTTAATGGTGTATTTAGGAATTTCTACTACTAAATCTTCTTCACCTACAACTGCCTGGCAGGAGAGGCGCGAATCTGGTTCTAAACCCCAAGCTTTATCAAGCATATCATCTTCTAGTTCATCAGAAGGTTCAAGGCTTTCAAAGCCAACTCTTACTATAACATGACAGGTGGTACAAGCGCAGGACATTTCGCATGCATGTTCTATCTCAATACCATGCCGAAGGGCAGCCTCTATAATAGTTTCACCTGTTTCAGCTTCTATTACAGCACCTTCAGGACAATATTCTTCATTAGGTAAAAAGGTTATAGTAGGCATCTGACAGTCCTGTTATTCATTGTTGATTTCATTTAAGTTACGACCTGTTAGGGCCTCTTTAATACCTGCATCCATGCGCCTAGCAGCAAAAGAATCTGTTACGCTAATAAGCTTCTTGGTGTGCTTGTCTATCAACATCAGGTCTTGCGAGTTCATTACTTGGCGTAATTCATTAATTTGTGCAACGATGGCTTTGTATTCTGAAGGTGTAAGTAGTTCTTGGCCATCGGCCAGGAGAGCTGCTTCAGTAATTTCAATGAGTTGTTTAGCCTCTACTAAAATTTCAGTTAGACTACGCAATTGTTTGTCTTTTTCGGCATGATTAAAAGAATCTTGCAATATCCTAGCAATTTCGCCATCGGTAAGGCCATAAGAGGGCTTTAATTCGATTGAAGCGCGCACGCCACTACTTAGCTCTTGAGCTGAAACTGCCAATAACCCATCCGCATCAATTTGAAACGTTACGCGGATTTTCGCTGCGCCCGCAACCATAGGAGGAATACCTCGCAAATCAAATCGAGCTAACGAGCGACAATCGGCCACTAATTCTCTTTCACCTTGTAGCACATGGATCATCATAGCGGTTTGCCCATCTTTATAAGTAGTGAAGTCTTGGGCTCTTGCAACCGGAATAGTGGTATTTCGAGGAATCACTTTTTCCATTAAACCACCCATGGTTTCTAAACCAAGAGAAAGAGGAATAACATCTAATAGAAGTAATTGTTCATCAGCACTGCGATTACCTGCTAGACTATCAGCTTGGATAGCAGCACCAAGCGCAACCACTTGGTCTGGATCCAGATCAGTTAGCGGTGGTTTATTAAATAGCTTTGCTACCGCTTCTCTAACTAGCGGAACTCTGGTTGATCCTCCCACCATTACAACATTAGTGATTTCTGTTAGGTCTATCTGGGCATCTCGTACTGCTCGCCGACAGGCTTTAAGGGTACGTTCAACTAGGGGAGTTATAAGCTGCTTAAATTGCGTGCGGTCTAAATTAGCTTGCCAGTCATGCCATTTGATCAGCGTCTGCGGTTGAGTTGTTAACTGTTCTTTAGCTTCGCAGGCTATTTTAAGAAGAGCTTTTTGCTCAGCAGGGGTCAGGTTTGAAGATAATCCAGCCTGTTGCATAATCCAATGAGCAATTGCTAGGTCAAAATCATCACCACCTAATGAAGTATCTCCTCCAGTAGCTAATACTTCAAAAATACCTTTTGCTAAGTGTAGAATGGAGATATCAAAAGTGCCTCCGCCTAGATCATAAATAGCAATAGTACCTCTTGCTTGTTTATCTAATCCATAGGCTACCGCAGCAGCAGTAGGCTCATTAAGTAACCTAAGCACATTGATGCCAGCTAGTCGTGCCGCATCTTTAGTGGCTTGTCGTTGGGCGTCATCAAAGTAGGCTGGCACGGTAATGACAGCGCCTACTAGGGAATCACCAAGGGTTTGTTCTGCTCTTTTTCTTAGTTCAGTAAGGATATCAGCTGATACTTCAACAGGACTTTTAGGGCCTTGAGCAGTGGCTATATAAGGCATATTAGATTGCCCTTGCACAAAGTGGTAAGGTAGTTGTTCACCTAATTGTTTAACATCTGCTATACCTCTTCCCATCAATCTTTTAATAGAGGCTATAGTATTAAGAGGGTCGCTGGTAGCAGCTTGCTTAGCCTTAAGCCCTACTTCAGTAGCTTCAGGTAAGTAATGCACCACAGATGGCACAATTACATCGCCTGTTTGATTCGCTAGCGCTTTAGGATTACCATTTAGAACGCTTGCTACAAGTGAGTTAGTGGTTCCAAGATCAATACCTACCGCTAATTTCTTTTGATGCGGTTTAGGGCTTTGCCCAGGTTCAGCTATTTGCAATAAGGACATGAATAATTCTTAATACTCAGGTTAATCATCTAGTTGTTCTTCAAGTTGAGCAACTGATAAAACTAATTTATCCATAAATTGCATACGTCTTACTAGTTGTTCAGCCTTAAGATAATGGTCAGGATTTTGCCAATTGTTATTAAACTCTGTTTCAAGAGTTAGTTGCACTTGTTTAATATGTTTTTTAAATTGTTCGATGGCAACAAGGTCTTTAAGACCTTTAAGTTCGTCTAGCTCATCATGCCATTGCATTTGTTGCATTAGAAACTCTGGGTCTTGTACAGTTGCTTCTAAAGGTATACTAGTACCTTTTAGACTCAATAAGTAACGAGCTCTTTGCGAAGGAGTTTTGAGAATTCGATAAGCCTCATTGAGATTAGCTGATTGCTCTAAAGCAATACGTTTTTCTCTTTCTACCGCAGTGACAAATTTATCAGGATGCACTGCTGCTGCTTTTTCACGATAGCGAGTAGCAAGATCAGTTAAATCTATATTAAAATGCGGTTTTAAATCAAGTAAAGCGAAATAGCAGGGCTTATCCCCACGACATTCTTCAGACACTAAAGCTTTCGCCGCATCCGCATTCGCCGCGCACGTTTGGATTGTTGAATTTAAATCCTTCATTGAGACCTTCTCGTACAAAGTCAAGTTGAGTACCGTCTATATAAATCAAACTTTTAGGATCTACAATGATTTTAACACCATTGGTGTCAAAAATGAGATCATTTTTATCAGTTTCATCGACAAATTCTAATACATAAGCCATCCCAGAACAGCCTGTTGTACGTACTCCCAATCTAATGCCTATACCCTTACCTCTATTAGTGAGGGCATTTGCTATATGCTTAGCTGCGGCAAGTGTAGTAGTAATTGCCATAGTTTTCTCCAACTTAAGCTTTGCTTTGTTTGGTTTTATAGTCTGCAATAGCCGCTTTAATGGCGTCTTCTGCTAACACTGAGCAATGGATTTTGACGGGAGGCAATGCTAGTTCTTCGGCAAGGTCAGTATTTTTGATGTTGCCAGCTTCTTCTATGGTTTTACCTTTCATCCATTCAGTGGCTAGTGAACTTGAAGCAATAGCACTACCACAACCGTAGGTTTTGAATTTAGCATCTTCAATCACTCCTTGTTGATTGACTTTAATTTGTAGGCGCATTACATCACCGCAAGCAGGTGCACCCACCATACCAGTTCCTACATTAGGATCTGAGGTATCTAATTTACCTACATTACGAGGGTTTTCGTAATGGTCTATTACTTTATCACTATAAGCCATAATGTGTCCTCAATCAGTCAGTCTAATAATCAGTGGCTTTGCCATTCTAATTTGCTCATATCAATCCCTTCTTTGTACATATCCCATAGAGGCGATAGTGCTCGAAGCTTAGTCACAGCTTCTGATACTTTTTGGGCTGCATAGTCTACTTCTTGTTCAGTAGTGAAACGACCAAAGCCAAAACGAATAGAACTATGAGCTAATTCGTCATTGCGGCCTAATGCTCTTAATACGTAAGAAGAGACATCATTAAAGACTCGCCCTCTACAAAATTAAAACTTAAGTTAAGAATATTGGGTACGCTATTAGTTAGACTACCATTGACATAAACTTCTTCTAACTGCTTGACCTGTTGATAAAATCTATCTCTTAATCGTCGCGAATGTTCAGTGTCTTGTTGCATCTCTTGTTGCGCTATATGGTATGCTTCACCCATTCCTACTATTTGATGGGTGGCTAAAGTACCTGATCTCATTCCACGTTCATGACCACCACCATGAATTTGTGCTTCAATACGAGCTCTTGGCTTACGTCTTACATAAAGTGCTCCAATGCCTTTTGGGCCATAAATTTTATGGGCACAAAGTGACATGAGGTCAACCTTTAGATTAGCCAAATCAATAGGTAATTTACCTACTGATTGAGCCGCATCGACATGCAATAGAATACCTTTAGCTCGTGTTAGCTCACCTATAGCCGCTATATCTGTAATAGTTCCTATTTCGTTATTAACATGCATGAGAGAAACTAGAATTGTGTCTTCTCGTATGGCTTCTTGCACCATTTGTACAGTGATTTCTCCCTCTGGAGTGGGGGTCAAATAAGTTACTTCAAAACCTTCTCTTTCAAGTTGGCGCATGCTATCTAACACAGCTTTGTGCTCAATTTTGGAGGTAATAAGATGTTTCCCTTTAGTCGCATAAAAATAGGCTGCACCTTTAATAGCTAAGTTGTCAGATTCAGTAGCCCCCGAGGTCCAAACTATTTCTCGAGGGTCAGCACCTATTAGATCAGCTACTTGTCGCCGCGCATTTTCCACTGCTTCTTCAGCACGCCAGCCAAAAATATGGGAGCGTGAAGCAGGATTACCAAAGTTACCTTGCATAGTTAGGCAGGCCATCATTTTTTCTGCAACTCGTGGGTCGACAGGAGTAGTGGCAGAATAATCTAAATAAATGGGTGAATTCATTGAGGGTTCCTCACGGTATAGCGCTTAATCTATTCAATAAGAGAGGTTGCTATTTTATTAAGAGTTATTAAATTGCTAGCTTGTTGGCGAGCCGTTTGACGTTTAGCTACATTTTGTATTTCTCTTTTATTAACCAGGTCAGCTAAAGTGATATTAGTTAAAAATTCATGGATTTGTTGGCTTAATCCATACCATAAATAATGGGTTAAGCAAACATCACCAGAATGACAGCCATTAGTACCTTGGCAACGTGTGGCATCAACAGTTTCATCAACCGCATCAATTACTTCTGCAATAGCAATATCTTGCATAGCTCTTGCCAATTGATAACCACCTCCTGGGCCACGAATACTTTGAACAAGCTCATAACGACGTAATTTAGCAAACAATTGCTCAAGGTAAGATAATGATATATCTTGCCTTTCTGATATGTCAGCTAAGGGAACGGGAGTGTGTTCAGCATTTATAGCTAAATCAAGCATAGCTGTAACAGCATAACGTCCCTTAGTGGTTAATCGCATGAGTTTATCCTTATTACCAGTAGTATGAGAATATTATGCTATTTCCTACTATTTTAGTCAACTATTAACATGATTATAAACTATAACTAGTTGCTATTTGTTAGGAGTTACAAAAGGAAAGGCTAGACTACTTTATGATAATATTGTAGAGCTATTTTTCAAGAATAGCTATTAACTTACTGATAATTCATATAAGATTTCAAGATATTAAGTTATTGTTTAGTTGACCTTATGTAAATTAACAAAGATGACTTATATTAATAATTAACAAATAAAATTAAGGGTTTTGCGTGCATTTTAGATTACCTTATTTAGTTATAACTATCTTATTGGTTAATTTATGGATAGTTAATAGTTTTGCTGAAGATAATGTTAAAAAAACCGAATAGCCCACATTAACTCCTCACCAGATCTTTTTAGCCTCTTTAAAAGAGGGAAAGGTGATAGCTTATTTTAATCAATATTGGCAAACAAGAAATGATGTTATTGCTAATGGTTATTATAGAAAAATAGTTAACATAATAAGTAGTAATGAATTTGTGGTTCAAAATTTTTTTGTAGACTCAAATCAAAAACAGTCAGATCCTTATATTATTACTAATAGTTTTGAATTGAACCAAGCAGTAGTGTTAAGAAGTATAATAGGTGGTTACTTAGCTTGGTATGAAAATGGTCAGCCGAAATTTAAAGGATTCTATAAGCAAGGTAAAAAAAACGTTAGTTGGGCAGAATGGTATGAAAATGGCCAATTAGCTATTAGAGGTATTTATGCTAATGGAGTGTTAGAAGGAACTTGGATAGCTTGCAATAGTAAAGGAGAGAAACTTTCAGAAGGGAGTTATAAAGCCAATAAACGGATAGGTACATGGCGTTATTATGTGGCAGGCAAGAAATGGGCTGAAGGTAATTACACCAATGGCTTACAAAATGGCGTATGGGCATATTGGAAGCAGGATGGCAGTAAAGATAGAGAAATTCTTTATCAAAATGGGCAAATAATAAATAATTACGGAGGAGGAGCGAAACTGCTTAAAGGACAATGAAAAAAACTTTTATCTATCTAATAATTTTCTTTCCTATAATGTTACTTATTATTTTTATCATAGGGAATTCACAGCATGAAGAGTTAAATCCAAAAGTAGCAGAAGCAGTTCATAACAGTCTTATGCTAGATGAACGAGAAATGGAACAAAATATTTTTGTGGCATTTTTAGGTCTAGCCGTTCCTCAAGATGATTATATAACTGTAGCTAAACAAGTTATAGTTAATAATGCTGAAAAAATCAGACAAACTATCAACACTGCTGATTATAGCAAAATGCAGTTACTAGATGATGTAAGTCATTATTATCAAGCAGGGCATAAATTAATTGTAAATACCCAAAGTTTAGGTAAAGATTATAGGCTTCCTTGCCGTAAGTTGAGTAATTTTCATTGTATAGCTGACATAGTTAAGCAAGAGCAAGCACTTAATAGACGAATAGCGGATAATAAAGTATTGTTAGATAGGTATGCATATATGGTTAAATTACCTTTCTATAATACTTATTATTCAGCGCCTAACGAGATATTTCCAGAATTTATATTTCTAATAAATTTATCTGAATTACGAATGGCGCAAGCGGTATTTTATATTAATAATCAGCAACTAACAAAAGGTTTAAAACTTCTCAATGAAGAGGTAAGCTTTTACCATAAGCTGTTAGCAGGTACGGATGGTTTAGTAGGGTCTATGATTGCAATTAGGCAATTATTTACCCTTTACCATCTCATAGCTGAGTTAATAGATAGCCCTATACTAGCTAATGACTTAAAGAGCGAGCAAGTTAAATCGTTAGTGAGGCCGCTAACTATTACTGAGCAACAAGTGTTAGCACGCTCTTTAGTTATGGAACGTAATTCATTCTTATATTATTTTTTAACTTTTACCGATAAAGATCATCCGTTTTTATGGCGTATTCTTTATGATAGAGATGCGACGGCTAATAAAGTTTATCAACAATTTGAAAAAGCGATAGAGATTGCGCAATTAACGTTACCAACGGCGGCTCCTTTGCCAGAAAAAGAACTTAATGAGCCAATGAGTATGAAAAAACTTATAAAACAAAAAGGGCTATTTTTTCTAAGGAATTATTATGGTGAAGTATTATCAGATATCCAAAAGATAGCCTTAGATACTAAGTATAGTAATAGGTTATATGACTTAATTGTTTATTTATATTTAGTGAATACTAAATTACAAATTAAGCAAATAGGACTTAAAAATAATGAAATAACTGCTTGGTTAGCTAATCAGCAAGTGGTTAATCCTTATACCCAGCTAGCTATCTATTGGGATGCTAAGAGGCAATGTTTAACAACTGATTGGCTAGATAGAACTAAACTAAGTTATGATATTTGGGCTTCCAAACAACCTATGGTGCATATAGTTTTACAATAAGTTAATAAGGAGTGTAAAACACTCCTTATTAGTTAGTTAATGGGTAAATTATGCTTTATTCCAAGGCATTTTCTCTAATATCTTCATAAGTGGACAACAGCCTACCACGCCAGCGATAATAAGAACAATGCCTATGACAATAGGCACTAAGTAGCCTAAAAATTGTAGCCCTGCCATAGTTAATAGCGAAATAACTAATAATATAATTCCTAAGCTAATTTGCATTTGTCTAACAATAGATAACTGGTTGCTACATTTAGCTGAGGTATTATGAAAGTTGTTAGTATCAGCCTTATTAGCAGCTGTTAAAACAGGTAAACCAGCCGCTTTCCAATTATAAATACCACCCTCTAGGTTGTAAATTTTATTACCTAGCTGTAGCGCTACATTACAAGCTTCTTGAGATTTTAATCCCTTTAAGCATTGAAAAATAATCTTTTTAGATTGTGCTGCTAATAACTCTAATTGGCTACTGAGTTTATCAAGGGGTAATGAAGCTGCATAAAGGATATGTTCATCTTTAAACATATCACCATCTCTCACATCTATTAGAATAGCCTCACCATTTTTAAGCATTTGTGCTGCTTGTTGTGGGGTAATAGTAGTTGCCATGCTTGCCACTCCTTTATTGTTTATAAAATTTACGGGTTTTTATTGCTTAACTGTTACGCTCTTGATCCCATTAAATTGCTTGAGTTATTTATCGTAATTATAGAATCTGCCTTTCGAAAAAGGGTTATTTCATTATATGCTTGTTGTTAACGTTTATTCATATTATTTTAAATATATAGATTGCTTTGTTATCACAACGGTAAGTTAACAAAATAAGTTTTTAACTATTAACAAGCATTACAATCTAGTTTGATGTAAGAGAGTCATTAGTTTGCCAGCTAGCCATCCACCTAAACTAGCAACAGGAAAGGTTACTATAATGAGGATCTTCAATTTCCAATAGGCTAGTGGTAAGGTAATAACTAGAGCCGCCCAAGGTAAAAAAATCCTCGCAATATTATCCGATTGAGTAAGAGAGTTGGCCCGTAAAAGAGTAACAAAGCCAGCGGAAAATGGAATAAAAAAATATAAATAAGAAAATTAGCAAAATTAAAATATAAGGCTAGAGTAAATAATAGTAATCCTGTTAGAGTGCCACTTAAGAGAGGTGACCAAAAATTACTTTTGTGAGAGGAGCAAGCAGAGTATTGATCTAGAATAGTTAAAGCCCATGTAAATTAATAATGTTCTTTTGCCATTGTCTATTACCTTGCTTGTAATAAATTTTCTGCTCTAATTCCCCTTTACCATTCCAATAATACCAAAGCCCCTCAGCCTTGCCTGCTTTGTATTGACCATCTATTTGAGGTTGACCATTAAGGTAATACATATGGAACGCTCCTTCAGCATTGCCATCTTTAATATACAAACTCATAAATTTAGTGTTGTTATTAAACCATAAGGTAAGAGGGCCCTCGAAGATAAGATTTTGTAAATGATCAATTTCTAAATCCTGAAAGAAACTAAGATTTTTTTTATCTTTAATGATAAAAGGATTGGTTTGTTTTTGCTGGGTTCCCTTATAGAAATTTTGTACTTGATAACCGCTAGGGGTTATTTTGAGCAGTTTTCTATATAACGTACCGTTATCAGCTACTATCTGGCCTTCTTTGGGGGTACTAGCATTAGTTTTAAGGGATGGAATGATGTAAGAAACGTGAGTGGTCGCAAAGCAAGGTAGGCTAATAGTAAAAAATACTAGTAATGCATGCAAAATAGTCTTACTCATTGCTAATCCATAAAAACATATTTAATAAAAGTATAGGGCATAGTTAAGGTAAAGCCTAGCAAAAAAGACTTGATTAGCGCAGAACTCTTTACTAATTAATAACTCTATAGAATTAGAGGTTAAATAATAACTAGACAAACAAATTAAGCTGTTGCATTATGTCGCGCATCGAAAACTGGCTATTTTCTCTACATTTATTTTGTTTAATAAGAACCTACACAGGTAGTAACTAATGACTAAAGCGTCTGATCTTGTTGTTCAATGCCTTGAGAATGAAGGTGTTAAATATATTTTTGGTATTCCTGGCGAAGAAAATCTAGATTTACTTGATTCTTTATCCCGTTCTAAGCAAATAAAATTTATCCTAACCCGTCATGAACAATCTGCTGGTTTTATGGCAGCAACTTATGGTCGATTAACGGGTAAAGTAGGTGTTTGCTTATCTACCTTAGGCCCCGGAGCTACCAATCTTGTAACAGCAGGTGCTTATGCTTATTTAGGGGGAATGCCATTATTGATGATTACTGGTCAAAAACCCCTAAAACGTTCTAAACAAGGCCGTTTCCAAATTCTTAATGTAGTAGAAATGATGATGCCTTTAACCAAGTATACTCATCAATTAGCTTCTGCTGATAATATTCCCTCTCGCGTTAGAGAAGCCGTGCGCCTAGCTGAAGAAGAAAAGCCAGGGGCAGTGCATTTAGAATTACCTGAGGATGTAGCAGCAGAAGAAACCGATAATTCCCCTATTCCTCCTAGTTTTAGTCGCAGACCATTAGCAGAGCAAAAAGCTATCCGAGCGGCAGTACAAAAACTGGAAGCAGCCAAGAGCCCTGTATTAGTGATAGGAGCTGGCGCTAATCGTAAAATGACCGCTCGGGTGCTGTATCAGTTAATTGAAAAAACGGGTATTCCCTTTGTTACCACCCAAATGGGTAAAGGGGTAGTGGATGAAAGTCATCCACGCTTTTTAGGGAATGCCGCGCTTTCTGCTGGTGATTTTGTGCATAGAGCGCTAGAATCAGCTGACCTTATTATCAATGTAGGACATGATGTAATTGAAAAGCCGCCTTTCTTCATGTCAAGAGGTGGCACTGAAGTCATTCATATTAATTTCCGTTCTGCTGAGGTAGATCCTGTTTATTTCCCTCAAATAGAGGTAATAGGGGATATTGCCAACGCTATCTGGCAAATTAAAGAAGAAATTATTGTACAACCCACTTGGGATTTTTCGCGGTTATTAGCTATTAGAGAAGCTAATGAAGCTAATCTAAAGCTAGGTGCGGACGATGATAGATTTCCTATGTATCCGCAACGAATTGTAGCAGACTTACGTAAAATCATGCCAGCCGATGGCATAATTACCTTAGATAATGGCGTTTATAAAATTTGGTTTGCTCGTAATTATAAGGCGCATATGCCTAACACCGTGTTGTTAGATAATGCGCTAGCCACTATGGGGGCAGGCTTACCTTCTGCTATGGCGGCACGGTTAGTGCATCCAGAGTTACCTATTGTAGCTATCTGTGGTGATGGTGGCTTTATGATGAATAGCCAAGAATTAGAAACCGCCGTTAGATTTAACCTTCATTTAGTAGTAGTGATTTTAAGGGATGATGCCTATGGCATGATTCGTTGGAAACAAAGCAATATGCAATTTCATGATTTTGGTTTAACTTATGGTAACCCTGACTTTGTTAAATATGCTGAAAGCTATGGTGCTAAGGGACATAGAGTTAATAGTGCTGCTGATTTTGCGCCAATGGTTGAAAAATGTCTAACCGAGCCAGGTGTCCATGTGATAGATTGCCCAGTGGATTACTCAGAAAATGACCATATTCTTAATCATAAAATTAAAGAATTAAGCGCAAAAGTCTAAATTAAACAAAACCTGTAAACCGCCTGTAAGGCGGTTTTTTAATAAAAATTTTTAATTTTAAATAATTAATTATATAAATTAACAGATAGTTTACTTCGAATAATTTCATAACATTTCATATATACTACAAGGTAGAACTGCTGAATTAGGCTTGCAATGCATCTTAATAAGTTCTGTATTAGCAGAGTTAATAGGTAAGTTTGATAAAGTTCGTATCTTTCAGAATACGCAAAGTTAAATTATCTTTATACCATGGTTAAAATGCTACCAGTACCAATATGTATCATTATTTGCTTAGAATTTAGAACACCTTTGTGGCTGATGTTGTCAGTAAACTAAAGGGCCAGTTAATAGACTTAATACACATAAACCTTAAAATAATGCTAGGCAAGAAGGGTTATATCACTATAACCCATTGGCAAAAGTTATTCGGTTGTTAAACGCTGCCGTAACCAATTTGCAATATCGGTTAATTCTTCCTCACAGACACTGTGTTGCATAGGATAATCATGCCAGCTAGCAGAAACACCTTGAGCTATTAAAAAGCTATAGGCTGCTTTGCCAAGAATAGATGACACAACCGGGTCTTGCGTACCATGCAGATGGAGTGATGGAATGGTTTTTTTGCTAGCGTCTAAGACGGTATTAGCGGAAAAAGTAGCCGCATAGGTGGACATAGCTATCACTCCACCTATATTGTTAGGATATGCTAAATAAGCGGTATGTAGTACAACTGCACCACCTTGTGAAAAGCCAGTAAGAATAATACGATTTAGGGCAATACCTTGTTTTTTCTGAGCTTCAATAAGAGCTATTACCATTTCAGCAGAGGCTGTTAATTGTTCGATATTACATTGCCTTGGGGAAGATAGATCGCTAATGTCATACCAAGAAGGCATTGCCATCCCCCCATTTAACGTTACTGGTTGGGTAGGTGCTTGCGGTAAAATAAAGCGGGTATGAGGTAATACATGGGTTTGTAATAATTTGGCTTCTGTTTCAAAGTCATATTTATTAGCGCCTAGACCGTGTAGCCAAATTACGGCTGAATCCGCAGGTTGAGGGGGATCAATAATTAACGGCTCAAACATGATAAAAACTCCATATATAATTCTAATGATAAATTAGACTACCATATAAATCACTTAAAGAGGCAGTTATTTGAGATAAGTCCCAGATGGTGAAATAAATTTTTATATATTTATCTACGTTGATGAGATTAAATGATGAACTTTACGCAGATTATTTCCTCAAAGTAAGTACCTAGATTAATTATAGTTGAACAATGGGGTAAACAATATGAAATTAAAAACAACAGTGACAGCATTATTAATAGCAAGCAGTTTAGGGGTCATAGCTGGCTGTGCTACACCATCTGTTATTACTCTAAAAGATGGTCGGCAAATTCAAACAAAAGATACACCTAAATTAGATGCAGATGCTGGTTTCTATAGATATCAACAATTAGATGGCAAAGATACAACTATTAATAAGGATGATGTATTAACCATCAAAGAGCTTTGATAATTAATAAGTTAATAGTTTCTAAAAAGCCCTCTTGTTAGTTAAAGAGGGCTTTTTTTTGATTTATGCATGAATAATAATTAAATATAATATAATTTTAATGGAAAAATCTTTTAATCTAGGTATATTTTATGAGATTATAAAACAAGCCTAATTAGATAGTAGTTATATCTTTAATTGAGGTTTTAGGCTTTTAGTCACTAGGACATTAAAAGGTGTAAAAAAATGAAAGTTAAGGCTATTGTTGCTTTATTATTAGCTGGTAGTTTAGGACTATTAGCAGGTTGTGCTACTCCATCTGTTATCACTTTGAAAGATGGTCGGCAAATTCAAACAACAGATACTCCAAAATTGGATGCTGACGCAGGTTTTTACAAGTTTAAGCAATTAGATGGTAAAGAAACTACTATCAATAAAGATGATGTTTTAACTATTAAAGAGTTATAACTGTTATATGATAGTAGCAACAGCCCCTTTTTCTTAATTTAGGAAAAGGGGCTTTTTTATGGCAAAAATTGATAATTAAAAGATCTAGTTACGTTTCTATTTAGGGGTTGAGGTGAATAATAAAGCCTCGTTGAAAATAATGGTCACACGGGAGTTGATGTGATAAAGAAAATACTTATTGCAAACCGTGGGGAAATCGCTGTAAGGATTATTAGGGCCTGTGCAGAAATGGGGATCTGTTCAGTAGCTGTGTTTAGTGAAGCAGATAGACAAGCTTTACATGTTAAACGGGCTGATGAGGCTTATAATATTGGTGAGGACCCTTTAGCAGGTTATTTAGACCCAGAAAAGCTAGTTGAGCTGGCTTTAAAAGTGGGGTGTGATGCACTTCATCCAGGTTATGGTTTTCTGTCTGAAAATCCACAATTAGCTAAATGTTGTAAAGAAAAAGGTATCCGCTTTATTGGGCCAGATGCCGAGATTATCCAATTGATGGGTGATAAAACACAAGCTCGTAAAGCTATGATAAAAGCGGGTATTCCTTGTACTCCAGGAACGGAAGGTAATCTTAAAGATGTTGAAGAGGCCCTACAAGAAGCAGAAAGAGTTGGCTATCCAATCATGCTAAAAGCTACCTCAGGTGGTGGTGGACGTGGGATTAGACGTTGTAATAACCCTCAAGAATTAGCTCAAAACTATGTGAGAGTAATTTCTGAGGCGACTAAAGCCTTTGGTAGTGCTGAAGTATTTTTAGAAAAATGTATTATTAATCCTTGTCATATTGAAGTACAAATTTTAGCTGATAGTCATGGTAACGTAATACATCTATACGAGCGTGATTGTTCTATTCAAAGACGCAATCAAAAACTCCTCGAAATAGCACCGAGCCCACAACTTACTAGCGAGCAACGCTATTATGTTGGGGAGTTAGCAGTACGTGCAGCAAAATCAGTCGGTTATGAAAATGCAGGGACGGTTGAGTTCTTATTATCTGAAGGCCAATTCTACTTTATGGAAATGAACACTCGTGTTCAAGTAGAGCATACTATTACCGAAGAAATTACCGGAATTGATATTGTTCGAGAACAAATACGTATTGCTGCTGGCGAGCCATTATCTTTAAAGCAACGAGATGTCACCCATACTGGATTTGCTTTGCAATTTAGAATTAATGCAGAAGACCCTAAAAATAACTTTCTACCTACATTTGGCCGAATAAGTCATTATTATGCACCTGGAGGTCCTGGAGTAAGAACAGATACAGCTATTTATACAGGCTATATGATTCCTCCCTATTATGATTCTATGTGCTTAAAATTAGTGGTTTGGGCTTTAACTTGGGAGGAAGCACTAAATAGAGGGCTAAGAGCTTTAGATGATATGCGCCTACAAGGGGTTAAAACTACTGCTGCTTATTATCAAGAGATATTGCGTCATCCCGAATTTAGAACAGGACATTTTAATACCAGTTTTGTGGAATCTCATCCAGAGCTTACGCAGTACTCCATTAAGCAACGTCCCGAAGAATTAGCGCTTGCTATTGCTGCTGCAATAGCTGCTTATACCGGTTTATAGCAGGATTAGAAATGACTAACAAAATCTACATAACAGATACAATTTTACGTGATGCACATCAATCGCTTTTAGCCACCCGCTTACGCACCGAAGATATGTTACCTATTTGTGATAAACTCGATAAAGTAGGTTACTGGTCCTTAGAAGTTTGGGGAGGAGCAACCTTTGATGTTTGTATTAGGTTTCTTAAAGAAGACCCTTGGGAGCGTTTAAGAAAATTACGTCAAGCATTACCTAATACGCGTTTACAAATGCTCTTGAGGGGGCAAAATTTATTAGGCTACCGTCATTATAGTGATGATGTGGTGCAAGCCTTTGTTGCTAAAGCAGCAGAAAATGGTATAGATGTATTCCGAATTTTCGATGCTATGAACGATGTGCGTAATTTGCAGGCAGCTATTGATGCTGTTAACAAAGCAGATAAGCATCCACAAGGTACTCTTTGTTATACCACAAGCCCTGTACACACCATAGAATCCTATGTAGAGCAAGCTCGGACCATGGCTGAAATGGGTGTTCAATCTATTGCTATTAAGGATATGGCTGGTTTATTAACACCTTATGTAACAGGGGAATTAGTCAAGGCTCTCAAAGCTTCGGTTATGTTGCCTATCTTTATTCATTCCCATGATACGGCTGGCCTTTCCACTATGTGTCAACTTAAAGCCATAGAAAATGGGGCACAACATATAGATACAGCTATTTCCAGTATGGCTTGGGGAACTAGTCATCCAGCAACAGAATCTATGATAGCTGCATTACGAGATACGCCTTATGATACGGGCTTAGATTTAGCCTTAGTCCAAGAAATAGGTATGTATTTTTATGGTATACGCAAAAAATATCACCAATTTGAAAGCTCATTTACAGGCGTAGATACTCGTGTACAAGTGAACCAAGTGCCTGGTGGAATGATTTCAAATTTAGCTAATCAAATGAGAGAGCAAGGAGCTGTTAATAGAATCAATGAATTATTTGAGGAAATACCAAGAGTACGTAAAGATCTAGGCTATCCTCCATTAGTAACCCCTACCTCACAGATCGTAGGTACCCAAGCACTCTTTAATGTATTGTCTGGACAACGTTATAAAACCATCACTAATGAAGTGAAACTGTATTTACAAGGTCGATATGGTAAAGCTCCAGGTGAAGTGAATGAAGAATTACGTTTTCAAGCTATAGGTAATTCTTTTGTAATTACGAACCGTCCGGCTGATTCGTTAAAGCCTGAAATGGTCAAATTAACTGCTGAGATTGGCGAGCTTGCTAAGTCAGCCGAAGATGTTTTAACTTATGCCATGTTCCCTGATATAGGTCGTAAATTTTTGCAAGAAAGGGCTGATGGTGCTTTACAACCTGAAGCGCTGCTGCCTATCCCTTCTATGGCTGATAAAGCAAACTCAACACCGGTAGATGCAGTGACAGAGTTTGTAGTAAATGTGCATGGTGAAAGCTACCGAATAGATGTAAAAGGCGTTGGTGTAAAAGGGAAAACTAAAAGGCATTTTTATTTAACAGTGGATGGTATCCCGCAAGAAGTAGAATTTGAACAATTACAGGCGGGAGTAACTACTAGTGGTAGTTGTGAACGGCCTAAAGTGACTAAGGAAGGTGATGTTAGTGTCGGCATGTCTGGAACAGTAGTTGATGTGCTGGTTAAAGTAGGGGATCAAGTAAAAAAAGGCCAAGCGTTATTTATTACTGAAGCCATGAAAATGGAAAGT
>CALYQH010000006.1 GCA_945283395.1 uncultured Ventosimonas sp.
AATTAGCAGACTAATAAAAACTTAACATGCTATGTTATTAACTAATTTAATATTGATTATTAAGAGTAATATTAATCATAGAAATAGTTCAGGTTTTTTTAAGCTAATAACAAATAAAAAGATACTCATTGAATAGTGAATTGCCTTTAGTAAAGTAAATAACAAAATAATATCTAGTTATTTGCTTAGAGTTTTCATTATACTGATCATTGTCTTTTAGTAGTGATAATTTATCTAGATTTAGGCAAGGAATTTCAAACATGTCAGAAATAAAAAATCGCCGCCCTATTCGCTCCAGGAATACACGCTGGGCTAACTGGGCCGCAAAAAAACTGCAAATGCAGGGAGCCACGCCAAATGGTATCTCATTATTTAGCATAGTATGTGCCTTAATGGCTATGGTAGCTTTTGGGCTAGCTTTTAGGACAAGTTATCATAGTATTACGGTGCTTGCCTTATTGTTTGCTATAGTAGGTATGCAAGCAAGGCTTATTTGTAATCTTTTAGATGGTATGGTGGCAGTTGAAGGCGGATTACGTAGCTCCGTCGGAGCTATTTATAATGAACTCCCTGATAGAATATCTGATGTGGTGATTTTCATAGGGATAGGTTATGGTTTAATTAGTTTTGCCTCTGCTAGCTATTTAGGTTGGATAGCTGGTCTTTTGTCAGTGATGACGGCCTACATTAGATTATTAGGTGGAACTTGTGGTTTAGAGCAAAAATTTCTTGGCCCTATGGCAAAACAACAGCGGATGGCTGTTTTAACTATCGGTAGTGTTATAGCTATTTTGGTACCTGCACATAGTCAATTGATTCTTTATATAGGCTTATGGATAGTGGTTGTAGGATCATTTCTTACGATAGTAAATAGAACTACAGTTATTGCAAAAGAATTAACTCAAAAGGGGCATTTATAACAATGTAGTAGGCAGAATAAGCATATAATCATACTTATCAATTGATGGGTCTAACTAAATTAAGTAGTCAAACTAAGGTAGGGGAAATATAGGCAATGGTAGAAAGAATCTGTTCTATATTATTAATAGGCTTTGCCAAGTTGTTAACTGGAGCACGTTGTATTTGGAAAGGTGCTAATCCTGAGGAAAAACAACGTATTTATTATGCAAATCATACTAGCCATATTGATTTTGTACTTATTTGGGCCGCCTTGCCTGCAAACATTAGATATAAAACTAGACCAGTTGCCGCTGCAGATTATTGGTCAAAAAGTAAGCTGCATAGATTTATGATTCATAAAATGTTTAGAGGGGTATTAGTTGATAGGGTAAGAAAAGACGATACTAATCCGCTAGAACCTATGTTAAAAGCTTTAGCAGATGGGAACTCACTTATTATCTTTCCTGAAGGTACGCGTAATAAAGAAGATACATTACTTCCTTTTAAAAGTGGTCTTTATAATTTAGCTATGGCTTTTCCGCAAGTGGAAATTATTCCTGTCTGGTTGGATAACCTCAAAAGAGTAATGCCTAAAGGGCATATAATGCCTTTACCGTTACTTTGTACTTTAACGGTAGGTGAACCTATTCAAGTAGCTGCTAATGAAGATAGGTTAGCTTTTTTGACAAGAGCCAGAGAAACTTTAATAGCCTTAGGGGCAGAGGAGCAAAATAATGGTTAGCTATGAGAGAGATACGTTACTATTATTTTGTGGTATAGGTTGTATACTAATTCTTGCCTCATTAATAGGTTTTATTCTAAAAAGAAAATATACTGAAACCAATAGTGTTATTATTAACCTCAATGCACGTATTAATGCATGGTGGGTAATGGTATTGGTAATAGGAACAGCTTTTGCCTTGGGTAATATAGCTGTGGTTATTTTATTTTTCTTAATGTCAGGTTTTGCTTTAAGAGAATTCATTACCATTACGCCTACTAATAGAAATGATTACTATGCGCTACTGTTTGCTTTTTATATTGTGCTGCCGGGGCAATATCTTTTAGTAGCAATGGCTTGGTATGGCTTATTCAGTATTTTTATCCCTGTTTATGTTTTTTTAATGTTACCTGTGTTGGCCTCGGTCACAGGAAGTACTAAGAATTTTCTAGAAAGGACAGCTAAAGTACAATGGGGACTAATGATTACTGTTTATTGTATTTCATGTGTTCCTGCCTTATTAACGTTGCATATTGTAGGTTATGAACACCGTAATTTATTATTGATTGCTTTTCTTGTGATAGTGGTGCAACTATCGGATGTTCTTCAATATATAGTTGGTAAATTATTTGGGAAAAGGAAGATCGCGCCCACCGTATCTCCTTCTAAAACTATTGAAGGATTTGTTGGCGGTATAGCCGCTGCTTCATCAATAGGTGCCTGCTTATGGTGGATTACTCCTTTTACCTTTTGGCAGGCTGCTGTTATTTCATTAATGATTACTTTGTTAGGTTTCTTTGGTGGTTTAGTTATGTCAGCTATCAAAAGAGATAGAGGTATTAAAGATTGGGGGCATATGATAGAAGGTCACGGAGGGATGTTGGATCGTTTAGATTCAGTCTGTTTTGCTGCACCTATCTTTTTTCATGTAGTACGCTTTTGGTGGGGATAAGTAGTATATAGTTATGTTATTGTAGACTAGGAAATTGTATGTTTAAGGCTATATTGAAAAAAATTAGATTATTCAATTTTTGTAGAGGTATCAAAAGATTCTTCAAAAGTAGAGATAAAGCTTATATTAATGGATTTTGTTTTGATGTTAATTCGCTTTCTTTTTGGTACGATTTTAATCGTAGTGATAGATGGGAGCCTGCTACAAGGTTTTTTTATAGAAAATATACACATCCCAATAAAGCAATTATTGATATAGGTGCTTGGATAGGACCAACTGTCTTTTTAGGTTATGCTAACAATGCTAAGAAAATATATGCTGTCGAAGCAGATCCTATTAATTATTCAGTGTTAAAGGCAAATTGTCATCATAATCTGTTATTAGATAAAGTACATTTGATAAATAATTGTGTGTATAAAGTTTCTGATCAAGTTATTTATTTTGGTACACCGCTGACAAGCGATAATTCTTCTACCAAATCTTTCACTTCTGCAGATAAAGGTTATAAGGTTCTGACTAAAACCTTAGTGGATTTAATAAAGGAAAATCATATTGATGATTTTAATATAGTAAAGATAGATATTGAGGGTTCAGAAATTTACTTAACAGATGATTTGGTTTATTTGTCTAAAATAAAGGGATTACATATATTATTTTCATTACATCCATGTTTTTGGGAAAATAAAGAGCAAGCATTAACCGATTTGAAAGGGGCTTTACTACTCTATAAAATCTACAATGCATGGGGTAGAAATTTGCTGAGTTATGACGAGGTAGTGGCAAAAGCAAGTCAGTGTGATATTTTTGAATTAATATTGGAAACAAAGGATTAATTAATAGTTTATAAACTGTTTATTGCTAAGTATCAGAGCAAGATTTAATAACAGGATTTGGTTTAAGGCTATATTTAGAGTAACTGATTGAATTATGGATTTGGCTGGTTTAATAGTTTATTGACTGATAGTTGAGGTTAGCTTATAGTCAACACTACTAAAAGCTAATAAGATGTTTTTACTGTATTAATGAGATTGATAATAATATTAGTGGGTTTATTAAGTTTACCTATTTATGCTCAGCCAACAACCATCTATATTTTAGTTGCTTTGTGTGATAATAAATATCAAGGCATAGTTCCAGTACCTAAAGCTATAGGAAATGGTCAGGATGCTAATAATAATCTTTATTGGGGAGCTGGTTTTGGTTTAAAGACTTACCTAAATAAACAACAAGATTGGCAGTTAATTAAGGTGCAAAAAAATCAACAGGCCATTATTTTAGAGAGACTCGTCTATAAACATAAAACTAAGGATATTTACATAGTAGCAGATGCTTATAATGGGCAATATATAAAAAATACCTTAGAAGATTTTTTTTAATTTTAGTGCAGGGCAAAGCAAACAAGTAATTCGATTGGATCATAAGCAAATAATAGTGGGAGGGGCCGCTAATTTAGTTGTTTATGTAGGTCACAATGGTTTAATGGACTGGTCTCTAGATAATTTGTTTGGTAGAACTGCCCCTCTTAAAGAGTTGTCAGAACAGCAGCCACTACAAGCTAACAGACAAGCAGCAGTGTTTGCTTGTAAAAGCCAACAATATTTTTCTAAACCATTAACTACAACAGGTATTTCACCCGCTATATTAACCACCCAATACTTGGCCCCTGAGGGTTATGTAGTTTATGCTTTAGTAGATGGCTATACATAAAAATATGTCTAAAGAACAAATCCGCCTTAATGTAGCTAAAGCTTACAGTAAATACCAGAAATTAAAAAAAACAGCGCTTAGTATGTTTGCTATCACCTATAGTAATTAGAAGTATTTTTGTTGGCTAAGTAATACTGTTGGTTTAATTGCTAAACTAATAATGGATAGGGGGCAGGATATTTAATAAAAATAATTTAATTAAGTGCTATTCTAAAGATAACAGATATATCGAATAATAATAGTTGAATAGTAAATTAGGCTGCAAAGATCTTATCATCGTATTGAAAAAATAAATATAGCTGTCATCAATATTATTTCTAAGAGCGAGCTGTGAAAGATTTAAGACTAATGTAAAGCGACCAATAGATATATTAGTCGCTTACAAATATTAAGCTTGTTTTACTGCTATTTTAGCATTTTTAGCTGCTTTTACATAACTATCTATTTGATCAAAATTTAGATATCTATAGATCTCAGGAGCCATGGTATTAATCGCTTTAGCTTTCTCCATATATTCAGCTGGAGTAGGTAGTTTGCCTAATATGGCTGTAACTGCTGCAAGTTCTGCAGAAACTAAGAATACATTAGCTCCATCACCTAATCTGTTAGGGAAATTTCTAGTGGAAGTTGAGACAGCTGTACTATTAGGTTCAATACGGGCTTGATTACCCATGCAAAGTGAACAACCAGGAATTTCCATCCGTGCTCCAGCTGTACCAAAAATACTGTAATAGCCTTCTTCAATTAACTCATGTTGATCCATTTTGGTAGGAGGCGCTAACCAGAGGCGGGTAGGGATTTCTTTTATGCCTTTTAGGAGCTTACCAGCCGCACGAAAGTGGCCTATATTAGTCATACAAGACCCGATAAATACTTCTTGTATTGGCGTACCTGCCACTTGTGATAGTAACCTAGCATCATCTGGGTCATTAGGTGCGCAGAGAATAGGTTCTTTAATATCAGCTAAATCAATTTCTATGATTGCTGCATATTCGGCATCTTTGTCAGCGGATAATAGTTCAGGTTTTGCTAGCCATTCTTCCATTTTTTTGGCCCGCCGTTCAATAGTACGTGCATCACCATAGCCTTGGCTAATCATCCAACGTAACAAGATAATATTAGAGTTTAAATACTGGGCTATAGCAGATGCAGGCAGTTTAATGGTACAGCCGGCAGCAGTTCGTTCTGCTGAAGCATCTGATATTTCATAGGCTTGCTCTACTGTTAAGTCATCTAATCCCTCAATTTCAAGGATAATGACAGAGAAAATATTTTTCTTACCTTTTTTCTCAACAGTGAGTAGTCATTGTTGAATGGCATAGTAATGAAGAGCATGTACTAAGTCGCGTAAAGTGATGCCGTGGTTCATTCTACCTTTAAAACGTACTAAGACAGATTCAGGCATGTCTAACGGCATAACCCCAGGAGCTGCAGCAAAAGCCACTAGGCCAGAGCCAGCGGGGAAAGATATCCCCATAGGGAAACGAGTATGAGAGTCTCCCCCAGTGCCCACTGTGTCAGGTAATACCATACGGTTTAACCAACTATGTATAATTCCATCACCCGGTTGTAGAGATACACCACCTCTATTACGAATAAAATCAGGTAGAGTATGCTGTGTTTTAACATCTATAGGTTTTGGATAGGCGGCAGTATGGCAAAAGGATTGCATGACTAAGTCAGCAGAGAAACCTAAACAAGCTAAGTCTTTTAATTCGTCGCGAGTCATAGGCCCAGTAGTGTCTTGAGAACCTACGCTAGTCATTTTGGGTTCACAGTAAGTGCCAGGGCGAATACCTTTAACACCACAGGCACGTCCTACTATTTTTTGGGCTAGGGTAAAGCCTTTGCCTGTATCAGCAGGAACCTCTGGTTTTTTGAAAACATCTGAGGTAGGTAAACCTAACTCTGTGCGGGCTTTTTCAGTTAAACCGCGACCTATAATTAATGGGATACGACCACCAGCCCGTACTTCATCAAGTAAAACGGGTGTTTTTAGTTCAAACGTGGCCAGCACTTCATTACTACCATGTTTAGTAACTTTACCTTGATATGGGTAAACGTCTATAACATCGCCCATATTGAGTTTAGATACATCAAACTCAATAGGTAATGCGCCAGCGTCTTCCATAGTATTATAAAAAATAGGAGCTATTTTTGTCCCAAAACAGAAACCACCTTCACGTTTGTTAGGCACATAAGGGATATCTTCACCAAAATACCAAAGTACAGAGTTAGTGGCCGATTTACGAGAAGAGCCAGTGCCCACTACGTCGCCTACATAGGCTACAGGAAAACCTTTCGCTTTAACTTCTGCAATTTGTTTTAAAGGACCAACTGATCCAGGCTTTTCGGGTTTAATCCCATCCCTTGGCATTTTTAGCATCGCTAAGGCATGTAATGGAATATCAGGGCGTGACCAAGCATCAGGGGCAGGTGATAGATCATCGGTATTAGTTTCACCTGGTACTTTGAAAACAGTAATGGTTACTTTTTCGGGCAAAGCTTTACGCGCAGTAAACCACTCAGCATTTGCCCACGATTGCATAACTGCTTTAGCGTTAGCATCACCCGCTTTAGCTTTCTCTGCTACATCATGAAAGGCATCGAACATCAATAAAGTATGCTTTAATTGGTCAGCAGCTAAACTTGCTAATTCTTTATTATCTAATAGGTTTACTAAAGTAGTAATATTATAACCACCTTGCATAGTACCTAATAATTTAACCGCTAGTTTCTTATCTATAAGAGGAGAGATAGCTTCACCATTAATGATAGCGGCCAGAAAACCAGCTTTGACATAAGCCGCCTCATCAACTCCAGGAGGAATTCTATTACTGATTAGATCTAAAAGAAAACTTTCTTCCCCTTTAGGAGGATTTTTTAATAGTTCGATAAGTTGAGACGTTTGTTCTGCAGTCAGAGGTTGAGGAACAATTCCCATTGCAGCACGTTCAGCTGCTTGTTTACGATAAGCTTCAAGCACGGTATTACCCTCTTTTGTTTTTCAATAGCTGGCTAGTTTTAATAGAATCTCCAGCTTTATTTAGTTAGGCTTGTGAAGCTGTTTTCAAAGTTTTACGTGGAATAGGTAATATGCTAGGTAATACGCGTGACGCTTTGAAAACAGCTTCTGTTCATAAGTATTAGATAATGGGTTATTATTTTAGTCGAATCTCCCTCTAAAGTTAAGCTAAGATGATAAGTTAGCTTGAGCTTATTCCTCTTATTATATTGTTAGAGATTCTTGGTTAATAGCCTATATCCATCTATTACCATATTATTGACCACTAAATTTTGAAATAGCTCCCAAGCTTATTATAAATTTTTAGTATAGTGACTATATGTAATTTCAATAATTAAACTCGAGTTTTATATCTATATAACCATATCCCAGGTAAAGTTAATCCTAAAGAGAGGGCTCCAACAATAAAAGAGGCACGTAAAAAGTGGGTAACTAAATTTTCCATTAATTCGGCGTTGTATCCAAATTGAGATAATTTAACTAATGCTATCATAGCGGTATAAGCACTAACGCCTGGAAACATAGGAATAACTGCGGCGACACTAATTACTTTAGGATGGGCTAAAATACGGGTTGAGAACATAATAGAGAGTGTCCCAATAAACATTGAGGCCAGTAAAGTACTCCATTCAATAATAATACCGTATTGCATTAGCAGTGTTCTTAAACTATGCCCTAATCCTCCTAAAAAAGCACAATAACTAAGATATTTAGTGGGCACATTGAAAACCATAGCAAAACCTATAGCTGCTAGGGCAGATAATAAAAAGTCTTGGGCTAGCATTAAAAGATAATTTATTACCATCTTTCTATTCCTAATAAAGTCATGGCTAATACAGTCCCAATACAAGTGGCTAAGGCTAGTAAAGAGGCAATTACCCAGCGCGCAATACCTGTATTTACATGACCTTTGAACATGTCAGCTATAGCATTAATAAGCGGAAAACCAGGTACTAATAATAAAATACAAGAAGCCATTGCGATTGAACCCGTCTTAATAGGGTATAGCTCGACCACTAAACCGCATAGTAAGGTAGCTGCAAAGGCAGTAATACCTACATTAATCATGGCATGAATTTGCAAAATAGCAAGTCGTTGCCTAATAAACATGGCAATGGAGCTAACGCCAAAAGTAACAAAAGTAGCAACTAGACTTCCACCAGCAAGCCTGCAAAAACTAGCACATGCGATGCCAACCATTAATATAACTAACCAGTTGGGATGTCTAAAGGGAGGAATATTATTAAGTTGTTGTTTAGCTTGTTGCCAAGTAAGTTGCTTCTTTTCTACTGCTATTACCAAATGTTGTACCTCAGATATTATGTACATGTTAATACCTCTATCGATACTTTTACGGGTAGTAGTTAAGCAATGATCTTGGAATATAGTAGTGAGAACTATTGCATTAGAGGAAATGGAACTTTCAACACTAGACATACCTAAGGCTATACCTAGCCTATTAGATAAATGATCTATTAACATGGATTCTGCGCCATGTTGTAATAGCAGCAAACCACATTGGATACAAAGGCGAGTAACTTCTCTTTGATAATCAAAGGCCGATATTTCTAATGGCATAGTTTAATAAAGTCCACATAAATCTAGAAATATCCTATTATAAATCAAATTGGTAGATAATCTATTGATATGTGATGGATACATCCTTAGCTCGAAGGTCATAATGGCTTAGTTAGTGAGTATGATTTCGTCGAAAATATTTTAATTCTCTCATGTAAAATCTGTTAGGGTGACAAGCTTGCATTAAGTCATTTTCAATGGGGAAAGGTTCGTTTTCAATCCAACTAGCTAACATTTCACCACAAAGCGGTGCAGTGATTAAACCACGTGAACCATGCGCGATATTTAAAAATAAACCAGTTAACCATTGGCAAGGATTATTGGGGATTTTTTTAGAATCTTTGATAATGGCTTGATAATCTCTTAGAAATGCTTGTCTATCGGCAATAGGCCCTACCAGCGGTAAATAGTCAGTAGCAGTACATCGATAAGCAGCCCTGCCATTAATTGTAGAAATATTAAGTTTATCTACACCCAGTCGATTAGCTAAATCTAAAGAAATAGTTTTTAACGTTGCAATATTTTCAGCATGTTCTGAAGGGCTTAATATTAAATCTGTAGCATGAAAATTGAAATTGGCCCCTAAACAGTGTTTATTATCCCTAGCAGGAGCTATATAACCATCACTACAGATAACAGTAGCCAAAGCTTGGCTACTGTTAGTCATGGCTAACTCGGTGACTTGTCCTCTGATTCGCTTGATAGGTAATTGCGCTGTCATATTAAATTGATCTGTATCGGCAGCAGTAGCTAGTACTACAATATCAGCATTGGCCAATAATTGCTGGTCATTCCATACTTGCCATTGGCCATTGCCATGTGCTAATTGCAGAGCCTGTTGTTGGCATTTTACTTGAATGTTAGGATGTTTCACTAATGCTTTACAAAGTTGCCTAGGTTTAACCCAACCCCCTTCTGGAAAAAATAACCCTGAATGATTAACAGATAAATTTGCTAGTTCATTAGCCTGTTGCTGATTGACTGGATAGAGTAAAGCGGGCGGAAAAGCTTCAGCCAGTTGTTGTTGTCTAATTAGTTCTTTATGATTAAAGGCTAGTTGAAGCACCCCACAGGCTTGCCAGTCCTCATTGTAAGTAAGCTGCTGTAGTGCCGTTAAACGTGTTAATAAGCGCCTAGTATAGCCAAATCCTTCAATTAATAAACGTGATTGTAAGGTATTATGAGCTGATAATTTTAAATAAAGAATGCCTTGTGGATTGCCAGAACCTTCTGATGCTATGTCTAAGTGACGCTCTAATAATGTTACTTGCCAGTCTCTAGCAGCTAAACTGGCAGCAGTTGAGCAACCAGCAATACCGCCACCTATCACAATTGCTGTTTTATTTGGATAAGTAGCTTTGACTCTTGCGTACCAAGGTGGAGTAGCAGGTCGCTTTAGGTCATAGGGTTGCTCCATTTCTTGCCAGTGCCCTAACAGCATTTCTCTTTTGTTAGCAAACCCTGTCGTTTTTTCAATAAAAAAACCAGCAGCTACTAGACCTCTCCTCACCTTTCCGGCACTAGTAAAGGTGGCTAAGGTTGTTTGATTAGTTGAAAGCCTAGCTAGCTCTTTAAATAATTCAGTAGTCCACATCTGAGGATTTTTAGTAGGGGCAAAACCATCTAAAAACCAAGCATCTATCTTTCCGTTGAGTTTTTGTAATTGCTCTTTAGCATCACCTATGAGTAAAGTTAAAGTTATTTTTCCATCAGCAAATACAAAACGTTGGTATCCTTGATGAATAGCTACATATTGGTTAACTAGCTGTACTGTATATGTTGCTAGTTCTGGCCAGAGTTGCAGGGTAGCTTGTAAATCTTCTTTAGTTAAAGGATATTTTTCAACACTAATAAAATGAAGACGTGCCTTAGTAGTTACCTGTGTTGCAAATAATTGCCAAGCACATAAAAAGTTTAAGCCGCTACCAAAGCCTGTTTCGGCTATGACAAAACAATCATCATCCGTTAATAGCTTAAATCTGTCAGGTAGATAATTATGTTGTAAAAAAACATAACGGGTTTCCTCTAGACCAAAGGTTTTAGAGAAATATATATCATCGAATTCACAGGAGATAGGTTGTCCATGTTCATCCCACTTAAGTTGGGCATAATGAGTTGTCATCATAGTAAGTAAAAAATAAACCTAATTATTTAGTAATGCACCTAATTGTACATCTTAGATTAAAAAATAAAATGAATTTAAAATAATTATTTAAGCCACTAGGCAGTTGTGACTAGGTTAAGCTTAATATAGCAATTAAGTTTTATTACAGAGTTATATAGAGTAACTAGTTAACAAATTCAGTCTTATTAGAAGAGTGGTAATAATTAATTGGCTAGCATACCGCTATTAGCTGCAGAATTCTTGTTCAATAATTTAATAAAAAAAGATATTAGGATAAGTCAAAAAGTTAAAGGTTAAGATAGGTTGGTTAAACTTACTATTCTAATAACTGATAATATTTTTTTATAAAAGAAAAAGCCCTCATAATTGTTGTATGAGAGCTTTTATATTTACAGCAAATTAAAGACCATTCTGCATGAGAACTATATTACTTAATCTATACGCTATAGTATAGATCATATTCTAAAGGATGAACAAAAGTTCTTACTTTAATTTCTTCAGCCGCTTTTAGCTCAATAAAGACATCAATAAACTCATCTGTGAATACGCCACCTTTAGTTAAGAATGCCCGATCTGCATCTAGTGCTTCAAGGGCTTCTTTTAAGCTACCACATACTTGAGGGATAGCTTTAGTTTCTTCTGGTGGTAAATCGTACAAGTTTTTATCGGCTGCGTCGCCTGGATGAATTTTGTTTTGAATACCATCTAAACCTGCCATTAATAAGGCTGCAAAAGCTAAGTAGGGATTAGCTGCTGGATCAGGGAAACGAGCTTCAATACGGCGACCTCTAGGATTGTTGACATAAGGAATGCGAATTGATGCTGAGCGATTACGAGCTGAGTAGGCAAGCATAACAGGTGCTTCAAAGCCAGGTACTAAACGTTTGTAGGAGTTAGTAGATGGGTTAGTAAAACCATTTAATGCTTTACCATGTTTGATGATTCCACCTATAAAATATAATGCAATTTCAGAAAGACCTGCATAGCCATCACCAGCAAAAGTGTTTTTGCCATCTTTGGCAATTGATAAATGAACATGCATTCCTGAACCATTATCACCATAGAGAGGTTTAGGCATGAAGGTAGCTGTTTTACCATAGATATCAGCAACATTATGGATACAATATTTTAATGTTTGTACTTCATCCGCTTTGGCAACTAAGGTATTGAATTTCACGCCTATTTCATTTTGACCTGCTGTAGCAACTTCGTGATGGTGAACTTCAACTTCTAGCCCCATTTCTGTTAGAGCATTGCACATGGCAGTACGTATTTCGTGATCATGGTCAACCGGTGGAACTGGAAAGTAACCTCCTTTAATCCCTGGGCGATGACCTCTGTTACCATCTTCAAAATCTGTGTCGCTATTCCATGAGCCTTGCTCTGAGTAAATTTTGAACATTGAGCCAGAAATATCAGATTTAAACTTAACTTCATCAAAAATAAAAAATTCTGGTTCTGGCCCTACAAAAACAGTATCACCAATTCCAGTAGATTTTAAGTATTCTTCTGCTCGTCTTGCTATACCCCTAGGGTCACGTTCATAACCTTGCATGGTAGAAGGTTCAATAATATCACAAATTAAAATAAGGGTAGGATCTGTAGTAAAAGGATCCATGACAGCAGTACTATCATCTGGCATAAGGATCATATCAGAAGCTTCTATACCTTTCCAACCGGCAATAGATGAACCATCGAACATTTGACCTGATTCTAGAAAATCTTCATCTACCGAGCTACTGGGTATGGTTACATGTTGTTGTTTTCCTTTAGTATCAGTAAAACGTAAATCAACCCATTTTACATTGTGTTCTTTTATTAGTTGTATAGCTTTTGACATGTTAGTCTCCAAAAATTTAGCTAGATAACTCTAGGCAGTTCCAGCAAGTGCTAAATTAACATTAGTTTTGAAACATTTAAACACTAAAAGCAAATTATATGCCATTTTATGCATAGGTGGATTGCTTTTTATTTAAGGCTATTGACCATTAACCATTAATATATTGCACCATAATATAACCATTGAGATAGTTATTGCACTAAAATAGTGCGATAGCTATCTATTAACATAACATTCCAGCCTGTTATGTTAAGTATCTTTTTAACGCAGTAAATAGCTAAGGCTACTAAATTAACTTTTAAAATTAAGTCATCCAATAAACTAAAAGGTTTAGTCAATTGAGGAATAAATAATACTTAACTAACAACATTTTATAATTTACTCTTGGTTAGCTAGCCACAGACATTAAGCTAGTTTACTTGATAGTGAAGGTATAAATTATTAGCAAGTAATGCAATGATAAAAATAAGTTTGGAATAAGCATTAATAATGGCGAAAGTGTATTTTAGTAAAGCTAGCTAAGCGTTAGTTAAAAAATTTAAGCTAACAACAATAATTTTATTTAGTGAGGTTTAGCTATAAAGTGCTATCTATTCAATATGAAAATTAACAAGGCGAGCACCTCGAACACTATTAATAAATATAATTTGTTCCGCGGCATCTATATCTTCTTTGAACAGAACCTGTTCCGTAAGGTATTTTTTATTAACTAACCATTGCCTTAGCGTACCTGCTAATAAACCACTTGTTAGCGGGGGGGTTAGCCATTTATGCTGTTTCAAGATAACAATATTGCCATTAACAAACTCGGTTATTTCATCTCTTTCATTGAGAAGTAAATATTCTTTTTCTAAAGTGACAGTAGGATAAAAATCTCTTGTAGAAGTTTTGTGATAAATAAAAATATTTTGGCTATTCATTTTAATGGGCGACCATGATGCATTTAATGGTTGTTTTAATGGATTAATATTTGTTAATTGGCATTCACAGTTACCTATTTGGCTAAGCAATAAACGAACCTTATAAATACCTTGAGGATATTGAGCAGCTAGCTGCATTAATTGTTTTTTTACTACTGAATAATTAAACACAAAGTTAAAATAGTTTGCTGATTGTTGTAGGCGCCTTATATGCAATGGTAATAAAAAATAACGACCATCTGCTAGTAGCAGGCTTTCTAACAGCTCTTTAGGTAAAGGTTGGGCAGTAAGTACTTTTGCTTTGGTTAGTATTTCTTGATATTCATTTTTGTCAGAAGAATCCCAAGTAACACCCCCTCCTACACCATAATAAGCTCGCGCTTGGGCAGTATGTACTTCGATGGTACGTATAGCCACGTTGAAGATCGCCTCCTGTTGTGGAGTGACAAAACCAATTGTTCCACAATAGGCTCGCCTAGCGGTTTTTTCTAAGTTATTAATAATTTCCATAGCACTTGCTTTAGGTGCCCCTGTTATAGAACCACACGGAAATAAAGCTTGAAAAATATTTAGAAGGTGCGTATTGGCTTTAGTGCGAGCTTTAATAGTAGAAGTCATCTGAAATAATGTAGGATATTTTTCTACTGTGAAAAGTTGTGGAACTTGTATGGAGTTTAATCGGGCTATTTTGCTGAGATCATTGCGTAATAAGTCTACTATCATCAAATTTTCGGCTTGATCTTTAGTTGAGTTAGCTAACAAGCAGGCTTGTTGTTGATCAAGGGTTACATTCTTTCCTCTGGCAATTGTTCCTTTCATAGGCTTAGTGGTAATTATGCCTTCTTTCCAATGGAAAAATAGTTCAGGTGAAGCAGATAATAGCTGATATTCGCCCATGTCTAAAAAAGCACAATAATTAGCCTGTTGGGCTTGGCATATTTTTTTGTATAACGCATAGCTATGAGTAAGATTAATGGAGCTAGTTAATCTGACCGTATAATTAACTTGATAGACATTACCAGCCTTTATCTGTTGATGAATGGTCTGAATGGCCTGTTTATAATCTTCAAAGGAGGTATCTAGTTGCCAGTAAAGTTGTTCCGTTATAGGTGAAAAGTTTCTGTTATTAACTATAGGTGCTTTATATATTCCAAACCACAGCAACGGTGAATTGGTTTCGGGATGAGTTTGTAAGAAATTGACAAAAGCTGGTGCTGCTTCATAAGCTACATAACCTGCAATGTAATAGCCTTTTTCAATAGCTTGTTGTAACTCTAAGAAGCAGGATACTACTTCATTAAGTCGGCGGGTTTGAATAATTTTCTGGGGTCGGCAAAAGCATAAGCTTTTGCCATTAAAGTCAAATTGTAAAAAACTCACAATGACTATATTTCAAGTGACCAATTATAGTCTATAGTCAATGGCGCATGTTGAGAAAAACGGGGATGGCGAGGCATACTGAAATCTCTAACAATACGACGTAAGCCAGGAGTCAGAAGTTGATAATCAAAACGCCAACCTAGG
>CALYQH010000007.1 GCA_945283395.1 uncultured Ventosimonas sp.
GCGGTCCATGAAAAATAAACAAAACTCACTTTAGTAGGTGTCCCAAATTTAATTGAGGATCCTTTAGGGATAAATATCATATCACAATCTTTAGCTATTTTAACTTCATTTTGATGACAAATATGTAACTCACCTTCAAGCACTATATCTACTTCATCATAATTTAATGTCCAAGGAAAAAAAGCATTTTCCCATGCCATATAACCAGCACCCATATTAGAATTATCGGCAGCACCTATCATATCGGCAATGCCTACTTTCTTTTCAAGGCCAGCGCCTTCGAAAATTTCTAATTTTGCTGAGTTACCTTTCACTAATTTGATGCCAGAAGGTTTTTGGTTAACTGATGCAGAATTATTAGTAGCTGTACATTTACCTTCTTGAACAGCTCGGCATACTAATTGATCTATTAACGCATCACTTACCGTAGCACCCTTTGGTAGTTTTTCGATAATAGCTTGCCTAACAACTTTCAAATCAGCTTCGTTTAAAAAAGAGCAGTTACTCGAAGAGGAGGTCGTAGAGTGATTAGTAACTGCTCCTGAGCAAGTGTTTTCAACAATAACTATGTCTAACTGTGCAGCAACTTCTTTCGCTTCAGGAGTAATAATGCAATCAGTCAAGCTAACTTCTATTTGGTTCTGGCCCTTAGCTTTGATGTCACGAATAGTTTCAGCCGTAATTAGTTTTTTACTCATTGCTTTTTCCTCTTAGATATCTCGTCCTGCTTTAAAAAATCAGCAAGGACTTGAACGCTATCTGAATCTTGGGTACAAATTTCAAAGATGGGTTCTTTTAAGCCATGTTCCATTAACATTTGTTTAATAGCTGGCACGTCTACACTAGGTAAATCTATTTTGGTAATAACAGTAATAATTTGTTTGTTTCTATAAATCTCAAGCAAACCATTAGGAAGTCTACATAAAGGATCATCAGCGGCATGTACATAAATTATAGTATCTGCTTCTATTGTAGTACTTATCAAAGCTCCAAAGAGACGAGGGTAATTAAAAAACTCTCCTGGAGTATCAACTCCACCCTGCTCATCAAAAGCAACTGCTTGTGTTTTTACGGCTAAGCTATAATCATTATTTAAGGCATTAAACAATGATGTTTTTCCTACACCAACAGAACCAACTAGGACATAGCGTTGCCTTAACATCTATTATCAGCTCCTAGTCACATTACAGACGGCATAGCCTAATGCTGTGCCTAGGTTTCTAATAGTATTATTAAGCGCTTCTTCTACTGCTCCTACCGAGCCATAGATTACAAGAGCACCACTAAAACGATCAAGAAAACCTATCTCTATATTAGCCGCTTTTGTCGCATAGTCACCAGCTATCATCGCAGTCTCACTAGGCGTTAAAGTCATAATACCTATTGCTTCTGCGTCCGGAACACCTATCTTTTGGGCTAAGTCTTTACCAGGATGCGCAATCAAATGCGCCAATGTTACCTGTTTGCCAGGCACAAACTCTTGGATAATTCGGGTTTGAGTTTTCTCAATATCCATTACTACCTCCTAAGATGATAAAAGCTTATCAAGGAAGTCTACCAATTAAATATCAAATATTGGCAATTTATAAAAATTCTTGCCTTAATCAATCTTACATATTGCCCTAAATCATTTTTTAAAACTATTAGACAAATAGCAAACAAAGACTTAGAGGGTTATAGCAGATCAATTAACTCTTTGAAATCTTTCATTTTATAAATTAATTTAACAGCAAATAATAACAATTTTAAGAAAATTGATAAGTCAACTGATTTATATCAGCTTTCAAATACAAAAATTCATTTATTTAGCACTTTTTATTTATATTGACATAGTTATTCATTAACTTAGAGGAAAGATAATATAATGTTAAAAGTTAAAAATCTGACACTTGCAATTACTTTAGCCACAGGACTACTATCCACTAATGTATTGTTAGCCAAAGATGTTCAGCCATCAGTTAATACTCCTAATCAAACGCTAACACAACAAACTGCTCCTCAACTATTAACAGGGCAATGGGATTCTTTCAACAGAGAACAACTTAATCAACTTATTGCCAGTTATGGTAAGACAAGTGCTAACTATGATGCCAAAAATCCTCCTTATGCAGTATTTGATTGGGATAATACTTCAATCTTTCTAGATATTGAAGAAGCTACTCTTATTTATCAAATAGAAAACTTAGCTTTCAAAATGTCTCCTGAAACTCTTGACAAGGTCATTAGAACTAACATCCCTAAAGACAACTTCAGTGCATCTTCAAACAATATGGTAGGAAAACCTGTTAATATTGATTTAATAGCTCAAGATATCATCCAAAATTATCGTTGGATCTATGAAAACTATGCTCAAATGAAAGGCAAGCTTTCTCTAGAAGATGTTAAGAAAACTAATCAATATAAAGAATTCTCAGTTAAATTACGTTATCTCTACCAAGCTATTGGTGATTCTTTTGACCATTCAGTTTCCTACCCATGGGTAACTTATTTATTTACAGGTATGCAAGAATCTGAAGTAGCTCGATTAGCTAGAGAAACAGTTAAATGGCAAGCTAATCAACCTGTTGAATTAGTCACTTGGACAAGCCCTGCTATCGAAAGCAAAGCAGGTCAAGTTACGATGAAATGGAATAATGGTCTACGTCTCTTACCTGAGATGAAAGATCTATATAACAAATTAAGAGAGGCTGGTATAGATGTTTGGATCTGTTCAGCATCTTTTATTGATGTAATCAAAGAATTATCCTCTAATCCAGAATTTGGTTATAATAATCCTAAAGATCACGTAATAGCCATGGAACTTGAACGAGATGCAAATGGAGTTATTTTACCAGAATATCGTAAAGGTTTTAATCAAACTCAAGGTCCAGGTAAGACTTTAGAAATCAATAGGCTCATTGCTCCTCACTATCAAAATAAAGGCCCTATCTTAGTGGCTGGCGATAGTGAAGGCGATCAAAACATGTTCCAAGATTTTAAAGATACCAAAAGAGTACTTATCATCAATAGGCTAAGAAAGCCAACTACTGATATAGGTAAATTCTCTAAAGAAGCTGTTGCTACCTATAAGAAAGATAATGCCAAATTCTTATTACAAGGACGCGATGAAAATACCGTCTCATTCTTACCTAATCAAAAGAAAATACCTTTAGGAAAGAAAGAAGCAAAAGCATTACGTGAATAATAATTTATCATGTCCTAGTCTAATTTAGGCTAGGACATGACAACACTTTCAATCTTAACTTAAGCCATTGTTAGCAAATACTTTATTTACTCTAGCTAACTAGCTTGTATAATCTGATAAATCAATTCAATATTTACATACTGACGAATATGATCAGCTAACTTATCATATTGTTGTTCTTTAAAAGTTACATAATCAAAAGGTTGCTCGTTTAACTTAGCAGTATAAGGTTGTAATAAATAATCTATCACTACTTCGTTATCTAATATACCATGGATATAAGAGCCAAAACATCTATTAGATATCCAATAACCATCTTGGCTGCCATCCTTTAATGAATTTAAATGAGTTATTTCTGCATCTAACATAGGTGTTGTAATGCCCATATGTATTTCATAACCATTACATTCATCAATTTCATCTAAAAATTTAAATTTAACTTGTCTAGTAATTTTTTCAGCTAACATTTTTGTTGAAACAGGCAATAAGCCTAACCCAGGCAAGCGTTCAATACTCCCTTCAACATGGTCAGGATCACAAATCTCCTGCCCCATCATTTGAAACCCCCCACAAATTCCAACAACTGTAGCACCATTTCGCTGAGCTTTTAAAATGCTTTGTGCTACACCATTTCGCCTTAATTCATACAAATCATCTAAAGTACTTTTAGTACCGGGCAATAATATGATGTCTGCCTTGGCCACTTCATCTACATTGCTAGTATAATAAAGGTGTACTCGAGGATCTTGCTCCAAACGATTAAAATCTGTGAAATTAGATAAATGTCTTAGTAACACGACGGCAACATTAACTTTTCCATGTGAAGCCTGTATTTGTTTACTATGCAAAGCAACTGAATCTTCTTCCTCTATATGTATATCTTTATAATAGGGCACAACACCTATTACTGGGATACCGCATAAATCCTCTAAAATTTTTATGCCTGGTTCTAAAAGTCGAATATCTCCCCTAAATTTGTTAATTATAATGCCTTTCACATATTTTCGCTCTGCTTCGGGTAGTAACATTATGGAGCCATAAACACTAGCAAAAACTCCACCTCTATCTATATCTGCAACTAGAATTACCTTAGCTCCAGCATGTATAGCCATAGGCATATTTACTAAATCAACTGCGCGTAAATTAATTTCAGAAATACTACCTGCTCCCTCCATCACTATAGGGTTATAACGCTTAGCCAGGCGATCAAAGGCAGCATTTACTTCTGTTCTTAATACCTCCCTTCCCTCAGTACGAAAATATTGATAGGCATTTTGATTACCCATAGGTTTACCATTTAAGACTACTTGGCAGGTATGATCTGAAGAAGGCTTAAGGAGCAATGGATTCATATCAGTATGACAAGCCACTCCCGCTGCTTCTGCTTGTACTGCTTGGGCGCGACCTATCTCTAGGCCATCTTCAGTGGCATAAGAATTATTGGCCATATTTTGCGCCTTAAAAGGAGCTGGGTGATAACCATCTTGTTTAAAAATACGACAAAATCCAGTAGTAATAATACTTTTTCCAACATCACTACCCGTACCCATAAACATCAAAGGAGCTAGTTTTGGCATAAAATAAACCTTAATTCATTTCAATTAGTGTTACTGAACCATAGCTAGGCGTTTGAACAAACATTTGTTGTTGCGTAGTCAAGCCTGTATAAACTCTTGCACAGTTAATAATTCCTCCGTGAGTAAAAATAGCTATAGTGTTAGCCTTAGGTATTTCATTTATAAAGTCTGTAAAACGTTGGTATAAGTCATGGAATGATTCCCCACCCGTTACCCTAGTATTTATCCAATCTTTATACCATATTTGTAAATGAGGGTCGTTAATTTCTTCCCATCTTTGTAATTCCCAAGCACCAAAATCTAATTCCTTTAATCGGCTATCAAGTATTGCTTGGCTATAGCCACAAAAATCAGCTAATTTAACACATCGGCTTAAAGGGCTACAATAAACATAATCGAAAGATATAGAGTTAATTTGTGCTAAAACTGAAGTGGCCTCTTCAGGAAAAGTATTTTTAACAGCCACATCACTTTGCCCATAACATGTTCCAACTGGAACAGCGACACTCGTATGACGGATAAAGTACATCTTCATATTAATTTAATCAATATTAACAACGACAAATAGCAAGATAATTCTAATAATAAAAATAATGCCCCTACACAATCCCCTGTATAGCCGTCTATTTTACTTTTCATAAAAGCAGTAAGTACAAAAAATAATAGGATAGGCAATAACATAATTAGATAGTATGTAACAGATAACCAACCCAAAATTATCAATAAGGGCAGCAATGCAAAAAAAGCTGTTTGTAGCAAATATTTTTTATTTAGCGTTTCATACACTACTTTGACTTTGCTTGTTTCAGCTGTTCTTGCATAATTCAAACGAGTGGTAATCATAGCTGCTAACCCTTTACAAAAAGGGTCTGCAACCAAAATAGCTAAACAAGCTAAATGAATTGGAAAAGCCACTAATACTTGATAGAAAAGTAAGAAATAACAAATTAAGCCCAAGACAGCATAACAGCCTACATGACTATCTTTCATTATAGCAAGTATACGATCTTTAGAAATTCCACCACCAAAACCATCAAAAAAATCAGCTAGGCCATCTTCATGTAATCCACCAGTGAGTAATAATCTGCTAATAATAGCCAATACTACAGCTATAGATGCTGGTAAAAGAAAGCTAGATAGATAGAGCGTTGCTGCCATAACTGAGGCTGTTAACCAGCCAGCCATAGACCAATAATAAATAATATTTTTAAAGTAAACATCTGGAATATTTTTTTGACGGAAAATAGGTAGTCTAGTATAAAAAACAATGATGGCATAGAAAGCTAACATAATGTAATAGGTGTTACCTCTGCCTGTTGAAAAGATTTCATTTCATTAATCATACGGACAGCTGAATCTACTAAAGGATAAGCACATACTGCACCAGTTCCCTCACCAAGCCTAAAATTCAAAGCTAACAAAGCTTTTACCCCCATCTTATCGAGCAATAAACCATGCCCTGTTTCTTCTCCTCTATGCCCAAATATTGCATAATGTCTAACATTTTCATTAAATTGACAGGCCATTAACAGACAATTAGTCATAATAAATCCATCTATCAAAATTATCATTTTTAATTCAGCGGCTTTGAGCATAGCACCTACCGCCATTACCATTTCAAACCCTCCAAAATAACTCATAATAGCTTCAGCTGAATGATCTCCTTGGTAGTTATCTATAGCCTGCTGTAGGATTTGATATTTGCGTTTAGTACCCTCAGAAGCCCAACCTGACCCAGCACCAACACAATCTTTCAAGGATATACCAGTTAAATAACTCATCCAGATAGAAGAAGCTGAGGTGTTTGCAATACCTAATTCACCTATAGAAATAATATTACAACCTGCTCTCTGACAATCAGCTACTAATTGAGCCCCTGAATCAATCGCCCTCAACATCTCTTGCTCAGTCATAGCTGCTTGCTCTAAGAAATTATGGGTACCTTTACGAATTTTCTTATCTATCACCCCAATTTGCTGAGCAAAATCAAAATCGACCCCAGCATCTACTACTAGCATTTTAAAGTGATGTTGTCTGGCAAAAATATTTATTCCCCCACCCCCTTCAATAAAATTAATGGCTTGTTGCCAAGTGATAGATTTGGGTGAGGGACTAACGCCAGATTCAGCAATACCATGATCAGCTGCGAATAATAAATGATGTGGCATAGTTAATTTAGGCGTTAACGTTTGTTGAATCCAGCCTATTTGCAAAGCTAACTCTTCAAGAATACCAAGAGAACCTTTAGGTTTAGCTAAACTATCTATTTTAGCTTGTAACAAAGATTTAATTGCTTCATCGGGTTTATTAATGCTAAATATTTTCATATTGTACTCTTAATCTTCATTGCTATGCCAGACACAACAAAATAAACTTCATCAGCTTTAGCTGCCACATATTGATTTAGCCAACCTAGTAAATCAATAAATTTTCTTTGTAAATTATTTTCCGACGTTCCTCCTAGCCCTATTTCATTAGTAACTAAAATAAATTTCGCTTGCTGTGCAATTAAGCGCTCAAACTCTTGCTTAAGTTCTGTTAGCGCTTTTTCTATATCATTATCTAAATCAAAAAAGAAATTAGTAGCCCATAAGGTTAAACAATCTATTAATACCACCTTACCAACTAAATCATATTGGCTAAGGTGCTTATTTTCTTCAATAGTAGTCCATTGTGAACCTCGGCTAAGCTGATGGCGTTTAATACGCTCATGATATTCATCATCCCATACACGAGAAGTTGCCATATAAATAGGCCGATCAGCTAATGTAAGAGCTAATTGTTCGGCAAAGGTACTTTTACCAGAACGTTGCCCACCTGTTACCAAAATAATTTTTTTCATTTTAACCCGTTATTTAACCCTGTTTTAATAGTTTTAACTAATAAATTATTTTCCTCAGTGGTTTGACTGGCTACTCTAAAATAACTTTTATCTAACCCTATAAAATTACTAGCATCTCTAATAAGTAATTGCTGTGTTTTCGCCAAATAATCTTTCAATTCTTGGGCTGAATAGCCATTAGTTAATTGTGCTAAAAAATAGTGAGTTTGACTAGGTAAAACCTTAATACCCTCTATTGAGTTTAAGTCTCGTTGCAATTTATGAGTGGCTGCTAATAACGTAACTAAATCTATTTTTAATGATGCTTGGTGTGTTAATAAATAGTGCCCAGCAATTATAGCCAAACTATTTACAGCCCAAGGCATTCTAAAATAATTAATACGTTTTAGAAGGATACTACTTGCTAATATATAACCTAGTCTTAAACCTGCTATCGCATAGTTTTTTGTCAAAGAATGAAGCAGAATCACATTATTAAGCCCCTCTAACTCTGCCATACTAATAGTAGCCTTAGGAGTAAAAGCAATATAAGATTGATCAATAACAAAGCAGGTACTAGGAAAAGATTTAATATAAGCTATTAGTTGCTCTTTATCATAGAGCTCTCCCGTTGGGTTGTTAGGATTACATATCCAGCATAAATCAGTATCACCTTTAAACTCATCTAATTTAAAAAAATGCTTAATGGTATGATGATGAATTTGACAAGCATCGGCATATTCACTAAAAACGGGCGATAAAATAGCAGTCTTGCTATTTGCAAATGCCTGTGCTATAAGGTAAATAGCTTCAGTAGCACCATTAGTAACCGCTACTTGCGTTGTTGCAAGCTGCTGTTGCTTAGCTATTAACTCTACTAATGAATAAGCGTCAGGTTCAGGATAATGCTGAATGACTGCCATTTGTTCTATTAAATGTTTTCTTAATGGCAATAAATCTAATTGCTGATAAACATTGGAACTAAAATTCACCCTTATATGAGGGTATTGATAACCATCATCACCATGGCCATTAATCATGATATTTACCCTTTATCAGTTAATGTTAATTGACATTCATTAAAGAAAACTTGCTCACAATCATATAAAGGCAAACCTTTCTCTAGATGCAATTTAACTAACCAAGGTTGAACTAAACCTGCTCTTTTAATTAATTCAGTTTGCAAAAACACTTCTTGTTTAGTCCCATGAATTAATAATTGTCCCTGATCTAATACAAAAACCTCATCGCACACCTGATAAATTAAATCAATATCATGACTAGCAATAACTACTTGCTTCCCATCAGCTACTAGTCTTTGTAAAATCTCTATAATATGTTGTCTTCCTTTAGGATCTAATCCTGCTGTAGGTTCATCTAATAAAATACAACTGGCATTTAATACTAAAGCGCCCGCTATAGCGACACGTTTCTTTTGACCAAAACTTAAATATTGAATAGGTTGATCAACAAATTCATTAGCATCTACCAACGTTAACGCATTAGCAACACGCTTAGTAATTTCTGTTTCATTTACCCCTAAATTTCGCAAACTAAAGGCTATATCACTTTTAATATCGGTATAAAAAATCTGTTGATCTGGCTCTTGGAATACAATAGCTACATTCTGTCTTAATTGATATAAGTCCTCTTTATTATAACTAATAGGTTCATCATTCCAACAGACAAAGCCTGAGTTTGGTTTTAAAAAACCTAATAATGTCATAAATAAAGTGGATTTACCCGAACCATTAGCTCCTACTAGACCTGAGACCTTACCTGCTGATAAGTCTAAGGTGATATTCTTCAGGGCTCCTTCACCTTGTTCATATTTAAAACAAAGCTCTTTTGTTGATAACATAATACATCTCTAATACTAAAGGTGAAAATCACCTTTATATAATTTAGTTTCTAAAGCAATGGTCATTTGACTATAACGGCTTAATACTCTAGTTAATAACATAGTAATCAGCATACCCAAAGAGTGATAACTTGTTTTCATAGAAATATAGCCAAAGCGAAGGGTTTGAGCTCTCTTGATAGCCGCTACTTCATCTAAGAAAATAAAAATAAATCTATATGTTAATAAAATAATTTCTAATAATACTTTAGGAAGATGGGTCTTTTTTCCTATTTGTATCAATTGATCGAAAGGTGTACACAAAACAAATAAATAAGTAACTGCCAAACAACATAAACTACGAAAAAAAGCATTTTGAGCTACTATTATCGAGTCAGCATTGATACCTATATAAATTGAACCTATAGGAATACTTACTAACATATGCTCTTTATTCCAAGCAAAAGACAATAAGATTCCTATGACACTCACTAATAAAAAAGCGAAAGGTATAAACAGCCATCGACAATATTTTTTTAAACCAATATGGCTGTTATAACATGTAATTGGGGCAAGTACCAATAATACTAATACTTGTATTAAAGTTGTAGAACAAAAAGCTATCAACAATAAGCTAATAAAACCAATACCTTTAGCTAATGGATTTACCGTTCGCCAACGGCTCTGATAGGCATAATGATCAATTTCTAACATCTGTTTTTAATCTTCTTTTACCACGATAATATCCTAAGATATAACAGATGACACCTGTACCCAATGATCCCTGTAAAGTAAATAATAAGCTTTCAACCTCACTACTAGCTGGTTCAAAAAATGACTCAAACCAAGGTTTATAATTTGGATGGCTTGCTGTAATAGCATCTTCTGCTTGGCTATCAGAACCGCCAAACTCAGCCTTTTTATTGACTGGTAAAAAAAAGGGTATCAAACACATGATAACAACTATAGCCAACAGCACTAAATTCTTTTTCATTGCCTAAACCCCTCTGCTGGCGCAATTTTACGTTCTGTGATGATATTATAAATAATAACCGTTAGTAATCCTTCGGCTATAGCTATAGGAATCTGCGTTAAACAAAAAATTCCCATAAATTTTGTAGCCGCTGCTAAAAAACCTAATTGTGGATCAGGGAATGCACCAGCTAATTGAATAGAGGTTACAAAATAAGTAAAAATATCAGCTGTAAAAGCACATAAAAATACTCCTACATCTTTACGTATTTTCACTTTACAAGCCAAACGCCATACAAGATATCCTACAATTGGACCTAACACCGCCATTGACATACCATTAGCACCTAATGTAGTTAACCCACCGTGAGCTAACAATAATGCTTGAAATAATAGAACGATACCAGCCAATACAGACATAACCCAAGGGCCGAACATTACAACACCCAAACCTACACCAGTCGGATGGGAACAGCTACCGGTAACGGAAGGCATTTTTAAAGAAGACAGTACAAATACAAATGCAGCACATAAGGCCAATAGCACTTTTTTATCGGTGCTGCCTTTAGAAATTTTTTTGAGTTGAAAAATACCCACTATTAAGAATGGAATGTAGATGAGCCACCATGCTGCCGCCCACGTTGGCGGTAAAAAGCCTTCCATAATATGCATGGCAAATGCTTGTTGTGGAACTGTTAGCAGTACGGCTACCCCGCCAATACTTGCCATTAGTTTAACTTGCTTACCCATATAGCTATACCTCAACTAGTAGGAAAATAATCAGCCTTTTCTTATGGTGTTTGAGGTATATCAATTGGTTGAAGACATGATATAACTCTTCCCACCGAAGAGGACATTCATAGTAATCAAATAGGTCTTCTGGCTTGGCTTCATCCTTCTTTGTTCCTTCCCAAGTTTCCTCAGTGGTAATAACAAAGTCGTCCACCTTACAGCAGCGGGGGCTGCGTAGGAATTACACCTACTTCCTAGCATAAATGCTTTATTTGACTATGACTATATAAAGTTTATGCTTTTTTAAGTAGCGGGTAAATGAAAATAAGAAAATAAATTGACCTAGCTAAATGATTTTTATATTTATCATAACCACAATTAGTTGACAATTACTATAATGTCTCAAATAGATTTTATTTATTAATATAAATGAACCCTCATTTTAAAGGAGCTTTATTCGTTAGTGACTTGAATAAGATTGATAATGCTTAGCTCTGATAAACTGTTGGTTTTATAATAATTATGTGTAGTTCCTTAGAGTTATTATTATTTTAATTTAACTAAAAATAAATATAAAAATGCTATTATAATCATCTATCTTTATTTTATTACTCTTGCTTAATCATTCTATCAGAGCAGAATACCATCCCAGTAACTTTTTAGAAGTATGCTCTTTATTACTTATATAACCTATCAAAACAAAATTTTAGTAGCTTGTATTTGTAATTTATTTGAGTAATTTTTCATACAGGCTAAATGTCCTATATTAATACAATACTACTACACCAAAAATAAGAAAAATTTTGCGTTTGCAAAAGATATTAAAATTATTGGGTTAGTGGTGAAACTTCTTCACACAGTTTATCACCTTGCTACACGAGAAAATAAAAGGTACGAGATGCTAGCATAAATAACATTACTATCAGCTTGTTTTCAATGTAAAGCTAATTCGATCTCTATTATTATTGATAATGAGATCAATTAGCTTAATAAGCTACCATTCTTTATTGATTAAAATAGTCGTAAAATAAGGTAGTTTTTCATCTTCTGGCACATCTTTAAGATTGCGATATTGTTTTTCACTTGCAAGTGAAGCATCCGCTACTAAGACAGCATAATAGAGTAAATTTAGTTTTTCTATTAGCCCTTTTACTTCAGCAAAACATGAAGCTGCTTTCATTAGCACTAAGCTAGAATTATGAATTAACGCTTGCTCTAAAATAACCTTATCTGTCGTACAAGACATAACTACTAATGATTGAGTTTCCATTGCTAACGGTCTTTTAGTTCTAGCAGCTATCAGTGCAAAAGAAGTTATTCCAGGAATAATTTCCATATTTAAATCAGTTGGTAACCTTTCTAGAATGCTTACCCAAGTGCTATAAAGCATTACATCCCCTAAAGAAATAAAAGCAACTTTATTATTTGCAATTACATCCGCTTTAATCTCATCTGCTACAGACTGCCATGCTTGCTCTTTTTCAAGTGAATTATGGGTCATAGGAAAATGTCGTTCTTTAATCTTAGTATATTCTCCTAAATACTCCCTCACAATGGATAACGCCAAACTATCACCCCCCTTTTTGCCAGCAGGCGCATAGACTATATCTATGCTAGCTAATAATTTGGCTGCCCTAACCGTAATTAAATCAGCAGCGCCAGGACCAGTACCAATAGCATATAATTTTCCCGTCATGTTTAAGCCTCTTCTTTTGTGGCAGCTAATAGATGCTCTGCAAATAATTGTCTTATTTGCAGGTTTTCTCCTAAACCTTGCAAATGACATTCAACCTCTATACCTAATGCTTGAATGCGACTACTCCACGAATCATCTTCATCAGAAGCCATATCGTGTGTGGCATGGTCACCTGCTACTATCATAAAAGGCATAAGATGAACTTTACGCACTTTATCCGCTACTAATCTTTCTAAGATAGTATCTATCTCAGGATAACTTTCCACTGCCCCCATAATAAAAGGTAATTTTCTATCAGTAAATAAGTGATCAATACAAGCATAAGCGGCAAAGGCATGATGTGTAGTGCCATGCCCCATGAAGACCACTCTTTCATCCGCAGCCATAACAGGTGCTTGCGCTTGTAAAGCAGCTATCACTTTCAAGTAATCATCAAAAGAGCTAAGCAATGGCTTACCTATAAACATTTTATTAAACTGATGTTGATAGACTTTAACCTCATTGATAATCTTTTCAAACTCATCTCCATTAATCACATGGAGTGATTGAATTGCTATATCCTGATAACCCTCTGCAATCAACCTTTCCAACGCTTGCTGAGGGCTATCTATTAACATAAGATCACGCTGAGCCACTTTGCGACGAATTATATGTGAAGTCCAAGAACGAAAGAAATCACGATCTGGACATAAAGCACGCATAGTCTCTTCACAACTTTCTATATTCTTAATGCGAGTTTCGGGGTAACTAGTGCCAAAGCTAACGACTAATAAAGCTTTTTTCATGAACTATTCCTTAGGCAGTTGTTTCAGCTAGTAACTGAGTAAAATCAAGTAATTTATGTAATCTCACCACTTCTCCTACTACAATAAGGGCCGGTGGTTTTACCTGTTGTTCTTTAGCTACTTGTACTATATTTTGTAAAGTACCTGTTACTACTCTTTGATTATTACGACTAGCCCACATAACAATAGCTACAGGGGTAGTTGCAGCTTTACCATAACGTATCAATTCATTACTAATATGCTCTAAATTAGATACACCCATTAAGATTACAATGGTTCCTTCTAGTTGAGCCAATGCCTGCCAATTAATGGGATCTTTTGCCTTATCAGCCCTTAAATGCCCAGTAACGACATGAAAAGATGAAGCATAATCTCTATGGGTGACTGGAATACCTGCATAAGTCAAGCCACCAATAGCTGATGTAACGCCAGGAACAACTTCAAAGACAACCCCCTGCTCAACTATTTCTTGTGCTTCTTCCCCGCCTCTACCAAATACGTAAGGATCACCACTTTTCAAACGTACTACATTCTTGCCTTGTTTGGCATATTCCACAAGAATCTGGTTAATTTGAATTTGAGGGATAGGGTGATGATCACTCTCTTTACCTACATTAACTTTTTCACAGTGTGCTGGAGCATAATTAAGTAATTCATGGTTAACTAACCTATCATAAACCAATACATCTGCGTTCTTGATACAATCCAAGCCTTTAACCGTAATTAAAGAAATATCACCTGGCCCGGCTCCTACTAACCACACTTTACCACTCATCATTTTCCACCTTTTATTTACACGCTTTTAATTGTTGTTCTAGCTCATCAAAGTTAGATACAAAGCGCTGATATATTTGTTTAGGACGACTAATCACAATACAAGGAATATTTAGCTTTAAACAAGGTAATACTTTCTCTGCATAACCTCCTTCAATACCAGATTCTTTAGTAATAACCACATCTGGTTGATAAAATTGATACATAGCTTCATTAATTAATTGATTAAAAGGGCCTTTCATGGCCACTATATCTCCTAACCCCAACCCTAGCTCTACGCAAGACTGGATGACATTAACAGTAGGCAATACTCGAACAATCAACCTTTTGTCAGGTAAGTATTCTTTATACTTAGCTAGATC
>CALYQH010000008.1 GCA_945283395.1 uncultured Ventosimonas sp.
GGCTTAATTAGTTTATTTGTTTGCTATCATGCTCAATAATTCTTATAAAACTATGGAATATAATTATCTTATTATTAGTTAATCTGAATAACCATTGGCTAATATAGATATTTATTAAAAATAGAGATTGTTGGTTGGCAATCTCTATATTATATTCATGGGTTTTAATTAACGAACATAGATTATTTCAGGTCCATCTTCATTGTCATCATCATCCCAGTCATCTATTTCGTTTAGTGAGCTATTAGTTGAGTTAACACCATTATGGCGTAAAGCCCTGTTGTCATCTAATGTTTGTAAGTGTGCCCTAGCTTCATGTTCGATGCGTAGATCGAGGTCTTTAAGATAATCTGCATAATCTGAATCTTCTTGAATTTTCAAGGTTCGTTCGTCTAAATAGCGCATAATAGCTTGAGTAAGGGATTCTGTTCCTTCCCTTTCTAAGGCAGAAATCATATACAATGGGCCTGCCCAATGTAGTTTTTTTATAATGGTCTGTTTAATTTCAGCTTGCTCTTCTTCTAATAGCTGATCTGCTTTATTAAGTACTAACCAGCGATCGCGTTCCATTAGAGAAGGACTAAATTTTTCAAGTTCATTTAAAACAATTAAAGCTGCTTGTGCGGGATCACTACCATCTAATGGAGCCATGTCTACTATATGGAGTAGTAAACGGGTTCTGGTTAAATGTTTAAGAAATCTTGTTCCAAGTCCAGTGCCTTCTGCTGCTCCTTGGATCAGTCCTGGTATATCAGCAATCACAAAGTTTTTATAGCGGCCGATACTGACCATGCCTAAATTAGGCACTAGTGTAGTAAAAGGATAGTCAGCAATTTTTGGTTTAGCCGAAGAGACACTTCGAATAAAAGTGCTTTTTCCGGAGTTAGGTAAACCTAATAAACCTACGTCAGCTAGTACTTTTAGCTCAAGTTTTAAATCTCTAAATTCACCAGGTTTACCAGGTGTTGTTTGACGCGGTGCTCTGTTAGTGCTTGATTTAAAGCGAGTATTACCTAAACCGTGCCAACCACCTTGTGCTACTAATAGGCGTTGCCCGGCAGTAGTAAGATCACCTATAATTTCTTGCGTATTAGCATCAATAATAGTTGTCCCTACTGGAACTGGTAAAATTAAATCTTCGCCTTTAGCCCCAGTACAGTCGCTACTACCTCCGTTTTTACCTCGTTGGGCTTGGAAGCGGCGGGTGTATCGATAATCTACTAGTGTGTTTAGATTGCTGTTAGCTTGTAAATAGATGGAGCCACCATCTCCTCCATCTCCACCATTAGGGCCACCTTTTTCAATAAATTTTTCTCGTCTAAAACTCATGCAACCATTGCCACCATCACCAGCCTGTACATGAATAGACACTTCATCAACAAATTTCATAAGATGCTTTTGGTCTCGCGACGTATTATTAATTAATAGTTAGTTTAATAGGTTATGAGGGTATTGCAAGTGGTTAACCGAGTTTTATTAAGATACAGACAAAAAAACCCTGCATAAACAGGGTTTTTTAAAGGAAGAGGTTTATGCAGTAGCAATACTTACATAACGACGATTTAATTCGCCCTTTACTTCGAACTTAACAATACCGTCTATTTTAGCAAATAGAGTATGGTCTTTACCCATTCCTACACCATAACCTGGGTGGAATTGAGTACCGCGTTGACGAACAAGAATATTACCTGCTTTTGCATTTTGTCCACCAAATAGTTTAACGCCAAGACGTTTGGATTCGGAATCACGACCATTGCGGGTAGAACCGCCAGCTTTTTTGTGTGCCATGAGCTATATACTCCTTAAAAGGATTAGGCAGAAATACCAGTAATTTTAATTTCAGTGTACCATTGACGGTGGCCCTGATGTTTCATGTGGTGCTTACGACGACGAAATTTGATAATCCTTACTTTGTCGTGGCGGCCTTGGCTAATAACTTCAGCCGTTACTTTTGCACCATCTACTATTGGGGCGCCAATGTTAATTTGTTCACCATTAGCAACTAGTAGTACTTTATCAAAGGTGATGCTTTCACCCGTGGCTACCTCTAATTTTTCAATTTTGAGGTATTCACCTTCGGCGACTTTATATTGTTTGCCACCTGTTACAATAACTGCATACATTTAAATAATCTCCATTGGTCCTGCTCACCCGACGCTTTAGCTGAAAAAATTATTGGTCTGGCATGGCTGCAAGGTGCTGGAAACACCAAGCTATTGCGTAAGACAGGGTATTACCTGAGGGAATTCAGGGGAGCAAATTCTACTTGTTTTATTACAATAAAGCAAGTAGATTTAAATATTTGCTATGTTAGGTAAGTTCTAATTTTACTGAACAAGAATTCTGGAACAAATATTGATTAAGTATTTTGGGGTCGAAAAATAAAACATTCTTAGTGAGGTGAGCTAGCTAATTAAAAAGTTGTTTTTTATTATAGCAAATTTTGTGTTCATTATTATAAGTTCTACATATAAAAAAGGCTAAGGATAGGCTATATTGCAATTACATAGCTAATAGTTCTTTAGAAGATTATGCATTATTAAATGAATAGAATAGTGAATTATTTTAAATGAGCGCATTGATAGCATATTTATACAGAGTTATATACAAGCTTGGAGTATCATTCTTATAGAAAGGAAAAACAATGATTTTTGCTCTTTTTAATACTTGACACTCATTAATCTCACCCCTAGCATTACATGCAATATTTTACAGAGAATTAGCGTGTGACTAATCAAACTAACAAACAAAGTTTTTATCAGGTTATAGCCGATGATTTTGCTCGTGTAGATGATATTATTCGTCATCAACTTGTTTCAGATGTCCCCTTAGTAGAGCAAATTGCTGAGTATATTATTTCCGCTGGTGGTAAAAGGTTGCGCCCATTATTGGTATTATTAGCAGGTAATGCCTTAGCTAAGAAAGACGATGATCTATGCTTGTTAGCTGGGTTAATTGAGTTTATTCATACCTCTACTTTATTACATGATGATGTGGTAGATGCCTCTGGGTTAAGACGCGGGCGTTCTACGGCAAATGCGTTATGGGGCAATGCACCTAGTGTTTTGGTCGGAGACTTTTTATATACCCGAGCCTTTGAAATGTTGGTTAAATTAGATTCTATGCCTCTAATGCAAGTTATTTCGCATGCTACCCGAATTATTGCAGAGGGAGAAGTGTTACAACTTTCTAGAGTAAGGGATGCTAATACGACTGAAGAAATTTATATGCAAGTAATACGAGGCAAAACAGCTATGTTATTTGAGGCAGCGACTCATAGTGCAGCTGTATTAGCGAAAGGAACCAACGAGCAGTGTGAGGCGTTACGTCAGTTTGGTGATGCGCTAGGGATAGCTTTCCAATTGGTTGATGATTTGCTGGACTATAAAGGTTCAACTGCGGATTTAGGAAAAAATGTAGGGGATGATTTAGCAGAAGGTAAACCAACCTTACCATTGATTTATGCTATGCGTAATGGAAATACTGAACAAGCCACGGTAGTTCGTAAGGCTATTCAAAAAGGGGGTACAGATCAATTAGCGTTAATTAACCAAATAGTACAAGAAACAGGTGCTTTAGATTATACGGCACATCTTGCTAGAGATTATGCTAGTAAGGCCATTAGTTATATTGAATCAGTTATTCCTGATAGTGTTTATAAATCAGCATTAAAAGATCTAACCGAATTTTCGGTAGTAAGAACTTACTAAACATTGATGAAATAATTTTATAGAATGACTATTAAGTGTGTTAACCCAAAATAAAAAGATTATTTTACTATTGTTATTAATATCATTGGTCTCGGTGGAACTTCTTAGCACTGCCTGGATAAGTGATGATGCAGCTATTATTCTACGGGTAATAGAAAATTTTATTCATGGCTATGGACCAAATTTTAATGTTGGTGAACGTGTTCAGGCATATACCCACCCTCTTTGGTTTTTATTTCTTTCGTTTGTTGCATTATTTATTAATAATATTTTTATTGTTACTCTTATAGTTTCTATCTTAATGAGTCTATTTACGCTTATATTTTTAATAATAAAGATAGCGCGAATTTTTGGTTAGGTTTTTTATCAATTTTATTATTATCTTTGTCTAGGGCGTACGTTGATTTTTCAACATCAGGCTTAGAAAATGTTTTATCTCATTTTATAATATTAGTTGGGATATTTTGGGGAAATAGAGTTTTAAAAGATACAAACTATAAGCACTTATTATATTTCTTTCTGTCCTGTAGTTTATTATATCTAAATAGGCCAGATCTAATTCTAATTTTCTTTCCATTATTTTGCCATGTCCTATTTAGTAATAGTAAAGTATTTCCACTAGTATTTAAGGCTTTATTATTAGCTGCATTGCCAGTCATTATTTGGACATTATTTGCCATGTATTATTATGGTTTTCCTTTTCCTAATACAGCTTATTCTAAATTGGCGACTGGAATAGGATTGTCAGAGCGTATTTCACAGGGAGTAAATTATTTTATAGACTCTTATGAAAGAGATCCCATCACTCTAAGTTTGATTGTTATAGGAAGTATATTAGGCTTATGGCAATCAATATTAACCAGATATTTAACTGTGGGTGTCCTTTTCTACTTATGTTATATCATAAGTGTAGGTGGCGATTTTATGTCAGGAAGATTTTTTACATCACCATTATTAGTTGCTGTTGCTATTATAGCATTATCTGATGTTTATAAAATAATTTATTATTTTATTCTTAGTTATGGACTATTGATAGGCATTGCTCGGGTTGATTACACTTTGTTAAGTAGTAGCGATTATAACGTTACTTTCTTGAATGAGTATGGAATTGCTGATGAACGGGGCTTCTAATTTCAACAAACTGCCTTGTTAAATTCGAATCAGGGGTTGCTTTCTTTAAACATCCCTTCTTGGAAATTTTCAGAGGAAGATAAAGATATCAGTATTAAATGTGGGCGTTTGGGTTTTTCAGGGTTATTAATTGGACCTAATCGTTATTTTATAGATAATTGTGCGCTAGTTGACCCTTTATTGGCAAGGTTACCAGCAAAATATAATAAGCATTGGCGTATAGGGCATTTTTATCGGCAATTGCCGAATGGATACTTAGAAACAATAATGACTCAAAGCAACTCTATTACTGATCCTGATGTTAAAAAGTTCTACGATGCTATAGCCAGTATTACAAAAGGAGAATTGAATACGTTTAGTAGAATAAAGAATATTATTAGGGTAAATAGTGGAGCTATTTATATAAAAGATAAAGATAAGTATAGATATACTTCTATAACATATAGTCCTTTAATAATTGACTATGAATTATTAAATCATTCAGCTATAGATTCGGAAGAGTGGGATAAAAAAGGAAGTACAATTTTTCTGTAAGCTTTATTAATAAAGTTGCCTAAAAATACAGAAATAATTTCTATGGATTTATCTTTAGCTAATTCCGATTATAGAATAGATTATATCTCAAAGGAGCGAGTGATTTTTTACAGCTAAAATTGCAGCTAAAATGAATAGCTATGGGTTAATACGTTATCATTTAATAGCTAAGACTTCTATAAAAAATGTCGATTCTATCCAGATTACTGCTGTGAATTCAGGAGATTTTGAGTATTATTCGTTGGGGCATATCATCATTAATGAATAATTATTAAAAAAATGAGACTAATAGTAAGCAAAAATAACCTAACTTAGGATAAGTGCAGCAGTGTGGGATAATCCAAGAGAAAATATATAACAAGAAAATAATGAAGAATAACATCGGATGCTTATAGCAAATTGGTCTTATATAGGCTTGTTGCATTTGTATTAAATAAAAAACTAGTAAAGTAAATAGGGTTATATAAGTACTTATCCAACGACCCCAATCATAACCTACTATAAATAGTGGAATGATGAAGATTATTGAAATAATAACAAATTTTTTAATAGGTAAAGTTTTAGCATAAGTAACAAAAATAAAGGGAAAAAAAGCTAACAAACAGCAAATAGGATAATAAATTAAATAATCCCCGTAGATAGCATTATATTTTGTATTGGCTATAGCAGCTGCCAAATTTTGACTAGTGGCATAAATTGCCCCATTACAAAAGTTATCCGATTTTTCAAAAGTTAAGCTTGAACAAATTATTTTCCAACTATGGTTATCGCCATGATAGAAATAACTTAGAATAAGAGCGACTATACTAAGTAAGCTAAATAAGACTACAGCGGCTGCTACTATTTTTTTATCAATTAGATGTGTGTAATAGAGGGTAACAAATAGAAAAATAAAAAAAGGACAGTAAAAGATGATCATTTCATGGATGGGGGCAAATACAGCAAAAAAAAAGATCGCAACAGTCAAGTAATGATTAGCACAGATTTTTTGGGTTTTTAGAGGATGAATAAGCAGTAAAAGTATTGCGAAAATAGTTACTAACAATAGCTCTTTTCTGAAAGCTGCTCGATAAGTCCAGTAGCTAAATCCTATATAAAAAGCGGGAGAACATAGTAGCATTTTTTCAACAAATGAATGGCTAGTTTTAAGATATAAAAAAATGCTAAAAGTAATAAATAAGACCATTAAACTTGCTTGGACATAACTAGTTAAATTGATTAAATTAATATTTAACAGATTTGCCAACAAAGCTAGGATTTCTCCTGATAATCCTCTTCGAATGAAACCATTGCTGTAATTGATTAACCAATCTGCAGAAAGCCAAAAGTCACCTTTATCATTATTAATATTAGATACCAAATATATGATTTGATTGAGAGCAAAATATAAAAGTAATAACATAATAAGGTTACTAATAATATATAGTCTTTTAAAAATTAGTTTTTCCATAAAAATTTAATGTTAGTAATGAGTAAAGTTTTAGTTGAAAATTATGCAAAATATCGTAAGGTAAGGTAAAAATAAAGAAATAATTTTAGCGTATTGTTAAAATGATAAATTAATCATTGATGAATATGGAATATAATTATGGCGGAGTTAATACCCGTTGTTGTTGAGCTTGATGGTGCGTTACTAAGTTCTTCGCTATCATGGGAGCATTGGCTATTTTCTATAAAACAACATGTTTTTACTATTCTCCAAAAAATATCAGCCGCGCCTCTACAAAAATCATCTTTTGATGTTTCCACGCTACCTTATGATGAGGCTGTTTTATCTATACTTAGAGAGGAACATGCTAAGGGTAGAAGTATTATCTTGCTAACTAGCAATAATTTTTCATTAGCAATGAAAATTGCAGAGTTTTTAAAATGTATCTCTGAAGTTAAGGATATAAGCCACCTTTCACAACAAGAGATAACAGCTAATTTAAAACAAGAATTTGGTTATCATGGGTTTGATATTATTGTTCATAATGAAACCTCTATGATGTTATCTGAAATAGCTAATAAATCATTTCTCGTTAAACCCTCTAACAAAGCTATTGTATATACCCAACATGGGAAGCATATTAAAACTATTAGCGAACCAAACAAAAGCCCAATGCAAGACTGGTTATATGAACTTAGATTACACCAATGGGTGAAAAACTTTCTCATCTTTATTCCTTTGTTAACTTCTCATCAAGTTAGTCTAACAACATTAGGCTATGCAATGATGGCTTTTTTGTTATTTGGTTGCTGTTCTTCAAGTGCTTATCTATTAAATGATTTACTTGATCTAGCAGCTGATAGAGTACATAAAACTAAACGAAATAGACCTTTTGCAGCAGGACGATTAGCTATTAGTACAGGGCTTATTACTTCCCCTACGCTATTATTAATAGCTATCATAGTGGCTAGCTTAGTTTTACCAACTAATTTCTTAGTTGTGTTATTAGTTTACTATGTTGTTACGCTAGCTTATTCTTTATTTTTAAAACGTTACATGGCGATAGATGTAGTTGTATTAGCTATATTATATACCCTAAGAATTGTGGCAGGCGGTGCTGCGCTAAGTATTGTATTAACCTCTTGGATATTAGCCTTTGCCATTTTTATTTTCTTAAGCTTAGCATTAGTTAAACGCTATATAGAGTTAAACGATGCACAACTGACAGGGGAAAATACTAAAGTGAAAGGGCGTGGCTATTATGCAAGTGATTTAAGCATGATAGCCGCATTAGGTGCAGCGGCAGGCTATTTATCAGTAATGGTATTAGCTCTTTATATTAATAGTCCACAAGTAGCTAAGCTATATAGTCATACAGAAATTATTTGGTTGGCTTGTCCTATTTTATTATTTTGGGTGACACGTCTTTGGTTTCTGGCGCACAGAGGAGAATTACATAGTGATCCAGTAGTTTTTGCCATTAAAGATAGGGTGAGCTTGTTGGCAGGTGGGCTCTTTATATTAGTTTTTTGGATAGCAATATGAATCATTTAGTCGCATCATGGGGTAATTATCCCAACTTTTCTCAGACTGCTCATACACTGAGTTGGCGTTGTGAGTTAGCAGAGCTTTATCAGCAGTCCACCGTATCTTTTGGTAGTACCTTGGCTTATGGTAATGGACGTAGTTATGGAGATAGTTGCTTAGCACTGAGTGACCATGTCATAGCTATGCGAGGTTTAAATAGATTTATTAATGTTGATTGGCAACTAGGTATTATTAGAGCAGAGGCTGGCGTTACCTTAGCAGAAGTATTAGAGTTAATTATACCGCATGGCTGGTTTCTAGCCGTAACACCTGGTACGCAATTTATTACATTAGGTGGTGCAGTGGCCAATGATGTGCATGGAAAGAATCATCATAGAAGGGGAACTTTTGGAAACCATGTATTACAGTTCGGTTTATTAAGGCAAAATGAGCCAGAGATTACTTGCTCCAAATTAGAAAATTTAGCCTTATTTCAGGCTACTATTGGCGGTTTAGGGCTGACTGGCATTATTACATGGGTTGAAATACAGCTTATTCCTATCAAAGCTAGTCAAATTGATAGTAAAGTAGTACGTTTTAATAATTTGGATGAGTTTTTTACGTTGTCAGCAGAGTTGGATTCTTTACATGAATATAGCGTAGCTTGGGTGGATTGCATAGCAACGGGTAATAAGACGGGACGTGGAGTTTTTATGGCTGGGGATTATGCAGAAGATGGCGAATTGGCTTACAGCCAACCTAAGAAGCTACAAGCTCCTATAAAATTGCCTTGTTCTCTTGTTAATTCATTATCTTTAAAAGCATTTAATGCTATTTATTGGCGAAAACATCCTAAATCAATCAAGTCAGTACGTATTGATTATTATCCTTTCTTTTACCCACTAGATAATATTTTATATTGGAATAGGATATATGGCTACAAAGGATTCCAACAATACCAATGTGTTATTCCTAAAAGAGTAAGCGAACAAGCGATTAGAGCGCTACTCAGTACTATTGCACAACAAGGAATAGGTTCTTTTTTAGCGGTCTTAAAATGTTGTGGTGCTATTTCATCGCCAGGTTTAATGAGTTTTCCTATGGAAGGTACTACCTTAGCATTGGACTTTCCACAAAGTAAGGCGTTGGCTAAGGTTTTATTTCCTCGTTTAGACGCTATCGTACGAGAAGCGGGTGGTAGATTATATGCTGCTAAAGATGCGCATATGCAAGCTGATGATTTTAAGCAAGCCTATCCAGCATGGGAGCAATTAGAGGCATTGCGCGATAGAGGATTAAATTCACACTTTTGGAAAAGGGTAACGTCATGAAGCGTTTTTTAATTATAGGAGCTACTTCTGCTATTGCAATAGCTACTGCACGCTTGTGGTTAAAACAAAATAAGCAATCAGAATTTTTTCTAGTTGCTCGTAATGAGGAAAAATTAACACAAACTAAAATGGATTTAGAGACGAGAGGAGCACCAAAAGTAATTACCTATACAATGGATGTTAATAATATGGCACAACATGAAATTATGCTTGAACAGTGCGTTAATTCACTTAAGCAAATTGATATAGTACTAATAGCACATGGTACTCTACCTGATCAACAATTGTGTGAACAAAACGTTGATGTTACTTTAAAGGAGTTTGAAACAAATGGTCTGTCTGTTATTGTATTGTTAATAGTGCTAGCCAATCTGATGAAGCAGCAGCACTTTGGGCAGATAGCTGTAATTTCTTCGGTTGCAGCTGATAGAGGGCGACCTTCAAATTATTTGTATGGGGCAGCGAAAGCGGCAGTTACTACTTTTTGTGAGGGGCTACGAGCACGCCTCTATAAACATCAGGTAGGACTGACAATCATTAAGCCTGGCTTTGTAGATACTCCTATGACCCAAGGTTTACCATTGCCAAAGTTAATGGTAGTTAGACCAGAAAAAATAGCCAATTATATAGTAAAAGGAGTTAAGGCCAATAAATCAGTTATTTATGCACCTTGGTTTTGGTTCTTCATCATGTATATTATTCGGCATATTCCGCAATGGCTTTTTAAGAGAATGAAACTGTGACAGAGCCTACTAAGGTTACTGGTAGGCGTTATAGAGCCGTTATTATTTCTATTATTATAGCAGCCTTAGGTTATACAGCATTTTCATTGTGGGCAGGTTGGGAAGAGGTAAGTAAAGCATTTGTTGAGGTAGGGATTACAGGTATTGTAATAGTTGTAGTATTAGTTCTAATCAATTATCTATTACGCTTTATTCGCTGGCAAAAATATCTTGCTATCTTCGGTCACAAGTTACCTTTCTGGGATCATTTGCGCATCTATTTGGCAGGGTTCGCTTTAACGACTACTCCAGGCAAAGCAGGAGAGGCATTACGGAGTTTTTTATTAGAGCCTTATGGGGTGCCCTTTAAACATAGTTTGGCGGCTTTCTTAAGTGAGCGGTTAGCTGATTTGATAGCCATTCTTTTATTATCCTTTATTGGATTATCCCAATATCCCGCTGCTCGCCCTCTTATAATAGTGAGTGTTTTTCTAATTATAATAGCCTTGTTGGCGCTTTCTAATAGCAAATTGCTTAATAAGCTATTGGCTAAATTAGCGAAGCGAAGAGGCAAATTTGTAAATTTATTAAGCCAGCTATGTCATATTCTACTCGAAGCTCAGCAATGCCATAAGTTAAATGTAATAGTTACAGCTACTATTTTGAGTATATTAGCTTGGGGGGCAGAAGCTGTTGCCTTCTATTTTATATTACAATGGATGGGAGCAGAGGTTTCACTAAGTTTTGCTATTTTTATTTATGCTTTGTCTATGTTAGCTGGAGCTCTTAGTTTTATGCCAGGAGGATTGGGAGGAGCGGAAGCAGTCATGATAGCATTATTAATATTAAAAGGCATGACAAGTGCTGAGGCAGTTGCCGCCACATTATTAATACGTTTTGCTACATTATGGTTTGCAGTAGGTTTAGGTATTAGTGTGTTACTTATAAAAATAACTAAGCCAAATGGTTAGCTAGTGATTTTCAAAGTAGTGCAGAGACTTTTATGATTAAGCTACTTTTCGGAAATGCATAAATACAACAAAAAGGAACGACCCACGTAAAAGTATAAATTACAAATAAACAAGCCGAAAAGATAGTATGTTGTTGAAAAAAAGGCTTTATTCGTGCCTGTTTGGTATGTAATAAGAAAAAAGTAATGAGTGAAAATATAGTAGTATAGGTTGATATCCAACGTCCCCAATCTACAGCGATAACAAATAAAGGTAATAAGCAAATAAAAGAAACTAATAAACCATATTTGACTTTCAGCTCTTTATTATAAGTTATCATAGTAAAAGGTAAGAAAGCCAATATAAGTAACAAAGGATAGGAAACCAAATAGCTAGTATTTTTTATGTAGAAGTTTATGCCTTCAATTGCTGCGTTAAGATCTTTGCCTAGCGCATTAATAGCTCCATTACAGAAAACACTGATGGTATAAGGAGATACACTTTTACAAATAGCCGCACTACTTGCTGGATCACCATGAAACAAGTAACTTAGTAAAAATAATATAATGTTTATTAAGCAAATAGTGATGCAAATAAAACAAACTGATTTTAGACTAATTAATTTATTGGTATAAAGAATAAAGAAAAAAAATAGTAACAGTGGTGAAAAGAAAATTATCATCTCATGGGTCAAACCAAAAAGGATGTAAAGTAACAGGGAGAAGGTTACGTAATAATTGTCTTGCAGTTTGTTTTTAAATAGTAATTTAATCACTACTAATAAGGCGAAAATAGTCACTAATATTAATTCTTTTCTAAATCCACCTCGAGGAGTCCAATAACAAAAGCCTATATAGAAAGCTGGCGAACAGAAAATAGCTTTTTCTACAAAGGTTTTTGTGGTTTTGAAATATAGAATAAGAGATAAAATGACAAATAAAATTATTAGGAGTAATTGTAATTTAATGGTTACCTTAATTAGATCAAGATTCAAAAACTGACAAATTTTCAGTAAAATCTCACCCAATAAACCCCGGCGAATGAAACCATTGCTATAGTTTATTACCCAGTCGGCAGTAAGCCAAAAATCTCCTTTCGTACTGAGCGCATCCGCAGCCAGATAAAAAGCTTGATCCACGGTTAAGTAACAAAGAATTATAATAATTAAACTGCCAATAAAGTTTAGTCTGGAAGATATATAAGTATTCATTAATAAACAAAAAAAAATGGCTATAACTGCCAAGTAGTATAACTAGTAATGGTTAATTAAACACATTGTTTCGATATTACAAACCGAAAATATTATTATTAGACTAGTTAAGTTAGATCAAATTAAACTAATATAAAACTTGTATTATGCAATAATGATAATTATTATCATTTAATATTTAATAATTAAGGAGACTTTGCGATGACTTACTTAATCGATGCTTGGTTAGAATGTGCACATCCCAAATTAAGAGTCTTAAATAAAGCAACTGGCGAAGTTTGTTTAGAGTTATCTGAGAATCAGTTGGCTAGATTACAGGAGCAAGGGCTATTAGATGTTAATAGATTATATTCAGTTGATCCTTTATTAATACAAGAAATATCACATGAGTTATTAGAGGTAATAGCTTGTTAGACTGTGCGTTAATAAAGTTGTAACAAATTATTGCATTTGGAAAAAGATTGATTTCCATAGCTTAGTTTATGCCTTGCTTTAACAAGAGCATAATTTTCTGGGCAGCACAATATAAATATGGGATTTTGTATTGTTATTATAGATTGACATATAGGCTAACTCGCCTTAGAATTGCGCCTCTTTTCGATAGGCAAAATCTGTCTGTCGAGAGTTATTAGAGTCTGAGGTCAACATGCAAAACCAACAAATCCGTATTAGGTTAAAGGCATTTGATCACCGCTTGATAGATCAATCCACCCAAGAAATCGTAGATACTGCGAAACGTACTGGGGCTCAAGTGCGTGGTCCTATTCCATTGCCTACTCGTAAAGAGAGATTTAATGTATTGATTTCTCCGCACGTTAATAAAGACGCGCGCGATCAATATGAAATTCGTACTCATAAAAGAGTATTAGATATAGTGCAACCAACTGATAAGACCGTTGATGCGTTAATGAAGCTAGATCTTGCGGCTGGTGTAGAAGTGCAAATCAGCCTCGGCTAAGGTATTCTTTAGTCGTGTAACGCTCTGCGATGGGCGGCCATAGCGGGTGAAAGCCCCGTACACTTATAGAGGTATATATATGACAATTGGTGTTATCGGTCGTAAATGTGGTATGACCCGCATTTTTACCGAAGAAGGAGTCTCGATTCCAGTTACTGTAATTGAAGTAGAACCGAATCGTGTTACTCAATTTAAATCAGAAGAAACTGACGGTTATCGTGCCGTTCAAGTGACAGTAGGTAGTCGTCGTACTTCCCGCTTAACTAAACCACAAGCAGGCCATTTTGCTAAAGCAAAAGTAGCTGCTGGACGTCAAGTCTTAGAGTTTCGTTTAGAAGAGGGTGAATACCAAACTGGTGATGAACTAAAAGTTGACATGTTTGAAGTAGGTCAAGTAGTTGACGTAACAGGTCAGTCTAAAGGTAAAGGCTACGCTGGAACTATTAAACGTTGGAACTTTCGTGGTCAAGATAATACGCATGGTAACTCTGTTTCTCACCGTGTCCCAGGTTCTATCGGTCAGTGTCAGACTCCTGGTCGTGTTTTTAAAGGCAAGAAAATGTCTGGTCATTTAGGTGATGAACGCGTTACTGTGCAATCCCTACAAATCGTTCGTGTTGACGCGGAACGTAACTTACTATTAGTAAAAGGTGCTGTGCCTGGTGCTACTGGTAGTGACGTTATTGTGCGCCCAGCAGTTAAGGGTTAAGGGAGAATAAAGAATGCA
>CALYQH010000009.1 GCA_945283395.1 uncultured Ventosimonas sp.
AACTTCTTCTCATTTGCTCGACCAGCACCATAAGAAGACATGACAGAAATTTGGATTGCATTATTCTTATCACGGCGCACTCCAACATCAGTCTTGTAGTCATTACCAGCGCCAAAATGAGCGGCGCTAGAACACCAAGCCACTGTAGTATGTACTTCTGTTTTGGTATCTGATGCCTCATAAGGTACCCAGGTAAAACCTAACCAATTAGTGGCTACTGCACCGTCTTGTAACATCTCTACTTTTAAAAAGTCAGCATAAGATGGTCTCTAACATATCCGAGTTATAAGCAATAAAAAGTTTTTCCCCCATCTTCTCATCACACTCATTTTTACGGAGCAAAGCTTTTGCTTTAATAATTTTACTTTTAGTAATACCTGCGCCACCTGCTAATATTTTTTGACTTGCTGGTAAAACTACATCTGTGTAAGCACCATTTTGTTCTGTTTTGCGTTTGATAGAGTCTAATAAGGTTCGGTAAATCACCTTGTCTTTTAACCTATTATTAGCTGCTACTAAATTGCTCATATAAGCCCCTTGCGGATCAGCTAATAACTTAGGTAAATCTCTTGGTTCGATAGGTACATGCAAGCCATAATCAGCCATAGTAACCAATCTCGTCCCCGTTTCAGGAACACTCCATTTAGTATCTTCAAAACGTCCAGTAACTTGGTCCATCTCCATGGAAGCCATATCATTCACAGTAAAGAAATACCCCTGAATCTTGCCACGGTTATACACTGCTTGCACAAACCGGGATTCTCTTTGTTGTGATTCAATATCAAACGCATCATGGAACTGCTGAGCAAATGCCGCAGTAATCATGCCATTATTCGTTGCGAAATCTTGTGACATATTCAATAACCTAATTATTAATACCTTGTTGTGGTTATCTACTGCCAAAATGTATTAGCCATTGACTAATAAGGATTAAACAACTAACACACTTTAACTTAATAGGCCACCCTAACCTAGCCGCTTCGGCTGACGACTAAGGGTATCAAGGGTTATCCAGCTGCCATACTGGACCGTAGGGTTATTATTAAACAAAGCCAGGGATTGTTTCCTGACTATAACACTTATATAACTAACACTCTGTTTATGCAGCCCAAAAGGCTGCTCCTAGATTAATAAAACAGATAACAACCAATATAGTATAAATTATGATTGCGGCTAGCCTAATAGTATTAACTGATAGCACAAGAAGCTGTGACTCGCTAGGATTGTCATAGCCATGTTTAGCTATTGATAAACCAAGAGGCCGTTATTATAGCCAACCGTTAGCCAAACAAAAGCCGCTTAGCTGATAGCTAGCGGCTTTGTTACTTTTTATCAATAACCAATTGGTTATTTTGATCTTTATATTAAAGATATAACTCTTACGAGTTTTTAGTGCCATTTTTTATGGCAAGCTTATTATGATCAGTATTAATGGTTGGATTTCTGACTGTCATACTTTTAATTAATCTCATCTTTTAAGTGGGCTTTACTAAAGTAGCTGATCCTATTACGTTAGCCTGCTAAGAAACAATATTTATCTTTATCAACAACAGGCAATAAATCATAAAGCAACTTATTTAGCAGTAGTAAATGAGCTATTTATATTATAAAAAGTAGCTTAACTAAGTTGATAAGCTAGCTACCAACTTGCCTTCTTAGACTAAAGTATAAGCGTCTCTATAATCTATTGATATCTATCACATTGTACCTCTTTAACAAATCCTCTATACTTTTGTTGCGGTCATAAATCCGACTGCTCGAGTCTGACAACTCGATAGATGCGTAACACGAAACTTAATATTTTGTGGGAAGGTTTTTTGCCTTAAGTTATGGTTAGTCGTACACGGGACGCCTTTTGGATGTACTGATCTACGTTTCTATCGGTTTGTCAGCCCGTGTTCGGCTATCCGCCTTATTATTAATATGCTTTATATGCGGTAGTCTCTGGTTAATAATGGATATAGCGGGGTGCGCTTTATGTTTAATAATGAATTATTCAAACTTAAGTCAGAAAATGTAACCTTATTACAGGCCATGCAAATTTTCTTAAATGTAGGAGAAGTAGAAGAACTAAATTTATTACTTTATGAGTATATTGAAGCTTATCTTGCTAATCACGTTAACCATGAGCTTACAAATATAATCTATGAGGTAAAAATTCAATTTAATAGATTAAAATAATTCTAGTAAATAGTGATAACAGCCACTTAATATAATAGTTAAACTTTTCATTAAGCAAAATTATTTTAGAATTGTTATATCTACTTGATAGTAATGTAAAGCTAGTTTATTAAACAAAATTTTACCCAGTTATAGAATAGATAGCAGCCAAGATAAGCTACTTAATAAGATTATTGATGACCTGTTAGCATTTGGTATTGAATAAGGGCTTGTTCACTGGCCAATTCATATTGCGGATATAAACTAAGCAGCTCTATATGAAGTTCCAGACTTTGTTGACTATAGCTTATAGCTTCTTGTCTATAACCATTTTTTACTAAGTAATAGGCTAGTTGATAAAATACATAAGCACAGTTGGCTTGTTTTATTTCATCGGTAGGATCTGGTGCAAGCAATGCCTGAAAAATATCACTGGCTTGCTTGAACAGTTGTTGCATTAAAGGTAAGTTAAAACTTGCCTTCAAATATTTTGCCAGCTGCTTAAGACAAGTCATATAGAGATAACCTGTAAAGCTCATGGAATCTTTGTTATAACGTTCAAGGCATAGCTCAATAATGTGTTGATTACAACTTATTAGCTCTGCTAAATTTTGTTGAGCTACCAGAAATTGATTATAACGGATAAGGATATCGGCATATAAGCGCTCAGAATTATTACTTTGTTCATAAAGTTGCTGATACAAGGTGAGTGCCTCTTTATAGTAAGCCGCAATACTCTGTGGATTATCTAAAGGTTTAGGTAATTGGCTGACTAACAGCAGATAATTGCTTAAACAATAAAGATATTGTTGTCGTTGTTCGATGTTATGAGTTTGTTGCATAGCCATTTTACTAATTTGCAGCATTTCTTGACTGACAGTTAGCGCTTGCTGAAGATTCTCAGTTTTTTCTAATTTATTAATATGGCTTCCTAATGCAGTAAGATAACCGTTATTAGTAATCTCTAATTGGCTATTAGCTAATTCTTCTTTGGAAAGTACATCTTGTTGCCGCTTGTTTAGATCTTGCCTACTGTTTGCCTCAAAAAGGGCATAATCCATTAAAGCATCAGCATAATCTACAGCGTATTGCGTTAATTGCTGCTCGTTTAAACTCTCATATGTAGCTAGTAATTGTTTAAAATAAAAAACCAATTGTTCATTATTATTAGTTTGTTGCAAAAACCTAATATAATTTTTAAGTGTTTTTAGGTAATCATCTACATAGCTAACTGGGTCTTGTTGGTATTGTAAGCTAGCAGTAATAAGCTGTTGCTCTTGTAAGCTACATTGTGGAGCGGGAATAGTCAGAACCGGAATGTACTCAATAGATTGAGCATTAAAATTAGGATCTTGAGGGGTACATTTTAGTTGTTCACTAAAACGATGTTGGGTAGCTTTAACCGTCATTGAGATTACATTTTTTGGCCCGATTGATAAATTAATTATAAGTTTTAATTATAATGCGACTAAGACCATAGATTCAAGATGCATATCGAAAACTATCAACCCTTTATTGCTAACTTTAGTAGCATTCACTTTTTTAGCATGAAAAACATAAAGTTAGATGCTCTGATTTTGTTATAAACAATAGACTTTTAAGCATGTTAAGCCAAGCAGCGCAAAATATATTACTTATTATTATTGCAGTTACTAATAGGTCACAATAATCAAGGATAATTTAAAAAATAGTAAAGTAGGATAAATGAAAACTAAACAAGATTAACTAACCAAGCTCATCATTCTAAAATAATACTAGTTAGCTTTGCACCTTATGGCACAAAGCACTAACCTATCTTGCCATTGCCTTACCTTAATGTTAAAGGATACTAACATAACGTGAGGTAATTTTTATTTATCTTGCAAAAAATCATCAGGCAGCTGACCAGGCGGCATGTTAATGACTGAATCATTATCAGGCCCTTCATTTTTCATATAGGTTACTTTAGCAAATTCAGGTATTACAATATAAGGGTAAGCAGGCCCTTCATCTCTAAGCCTTAGCATATCTTCGATAAACTCATTTTGATAACAAATAGTTTTTTCTGGGTGCTGACCTTCTCCTGCAATCCATTGAGGAAAGAAAATAGTACCGTGAATCACCTTTCTAGATAAATCAAACAGTAAACTCACACAAGTGCCTGTAGGCTCATGCCAATCTACTTTATAAATGCCAGGAGCAAATTGCACCGCATGCATTGTTTGCTGAGTTACCCATCGTCCACCTACTAAACCTTTATGGATTCGATAGTCACAGGTATTATTATTTCTGGCATACCATTCATATTTCCAACCATTATCATAGGTATAAACAAAATGTGTTCCTACAAAATCAGATAAATCATTGCTCATATCATTAATATCTTTGGTCATACATCAATCCTCGTATATCAATAACAAACAGGAATAGTCTTAGACAAAGGCTACTTCTTGCCAGACAACTTAAAACTATTGCAAGCTAGCTGCTAGCTACCCTCTTATTGATTTCTTTCAATAAGGCTATAGTTTTGAACAAAAAAGATTATAATATCTAAAAAATTAATTTTAAAATGTATTTAATTGATTAAAATAATCTAAAAAATAGATAATAGGTGGCTAAATGTTAACTACTACCCTAGAGCAATGGTTAATTTTACAAACGGTTATAGAAGAAGGTAGCTTTGCTAAAGCAGGTACCAAACTCTATAAGAGCCAATCAAGTATCAGTTATAACATAAAATGTTTGCAAGATAGCTTAGGTATAGCATTACTGCAAACCGTTGGCAAAAAGGCACAACTTACCGAGTCAGGCAGTTTCTTATTAGCCGAAGCCAAGCATTTAATAGACTTACAACGTCGCTTAGAGATTCATGCTAAAATGCTTAAAGAGGGCAATAAGACACAAATTCGCTTAGCTGTTGATACAGTATTCTCTAAAGAAATCCTTTTTAACAGCTTAGCGTTTTGCTATAGAACACACCCTGAGGTAACAGTGCATATTACCGAACTATTAAAAACCGAAGCAGTAGATTATTTAGAAAAACAACAATTTGATCTCTATATTATATATTTACCGGAAATACTAAACCATCTGGGTAATTTTTTATTAGATATTGATTTTGTTGCAGTGGCTCACCATGAACATCCACTGGCTCAGCAACCTAATCCTATTAGTACAGCTGTGTTAACAAGTTATCCGTTAGTTAGCATCAAAAACTTAGACAGTAACAGCCCGTTGGATAGTTATGGAACTAATTGGAGTTTTTCAAGTATTGATGCCGCTATCAGCGCTGTTACTCATAAGTTGGGTTATGCTTGGTTACCATTAGAAAAAATAACCCCATTGTTGACAAAAGGTATTTTGAAACGCCTCAGACTAGAGCAAGATATGACCAGAAAAACACCTATTTATATCGTTTATGGTAATAGACATGATGTGTATGACAAAGTTATTCAAGACTATATCCATATCTTACGTGATTGTGTAAATCCTAATAAAATACGCAATAAGCTACATTAGTCAAATTAGCTTTAATGCAACAAAATTCCTTCTGTTAGTAGGAAAATTATTCCAGTTACTGCACGCCAATGTTACAAGCCTTATTATTTTTTTAATAAAAATAACGTGTGCTTTGCTAAAAATCCCTTTAGGTATTGGTATATTTGCATCCAATTGTAGCTGTTATTTGGACTCCTTTAAGGTGTATGTATCTATGTGCGTTCTGAGCGGTTTATTAACTGTTATACAGCCTCGCTTCTATGTACTAAAAAAATGGGTAACTTTTTACAACTAAAATAGAAGCAATAAGCAGCAGCCCCAAGCCTAGTGTTACTCAAGCGCTATATTTCACTAAAATAAGATGTAATAGATTAGGTTAAAAAATAGCTCGACTAACTAATACAAAGGCTAGATGACCACCAATATAGCTTAATACCTAGAACACGAGCAAGTTAGCTGGATATTAGTCAACCTACCAGTTAACCACACCTCTTTAGGTTAACAAGCCCTTGTATGAGACAATGCCTTGTTAACCTAGAAAAAACAACTTTTCAATCCTTATCAACTTAGCTTGCCCTTAATAAGTCTTCTAGATAAGGGCTTAAACATTAGCTGATAACACCATTGCCATAAGTCGTTTGATAATATTGTCGCACTTGCTCATGGACACTTTTATGGTCTGGATGGCTTGGATTACGGTAGGTTTCACTCATCATCAGTTTTTTTAAATCTTCTACTTGATAACCCAACGATTTGCCAATACCAGCATCCTCTTGTAAGGTTTTACCTATGTTAGCTAATAATTTAATCACTATTGGATTATTTCCTATTTCATCTATGCGTTGTAAATCCTCAGGCGAAGCATAACGTTGAAAAGCTTGGTAAGCCACTGTTAAATTACTATTAAACTCACGTTCATTAGTCCACACCTGACTGAGTGAATTATAGGCATCCTCTATATTAAGCTCTTTACCCATTTGCGCTAATTCAGGTAATCGCTCAGCATATTCACTAAGCACAAATTCTAATTGCTTTTGGGTCATGCCTAATTCGTGGGCTTTCTTAAGAAACTTGATATTTTCAGGTTCTTGTTTAAAATCATCAAATGAAAGTAACTCAGAATGTAAATCAATGTCATAATCTTCCACTTGGCGAGGCGGAATATCTCCCGACCCTAGCCGTTTTTCTAAATGATTGTAACCTTCAGATAATTTCCGTGCACTTTGCTCTAAGTATAAACTACCATCTTGCTTAACTACCTGATATTTTTCTGGCATAAAAGTTTGAGGTTGCGCAACTTCTGAACCAGTAAATATAGACCCACCACTTCTGGCATTACCTAGAGCCTCGTCACTAGTTGCTACTTGTTGATAATAACTTAGCTGTTTATTCATCATCAGATACTCCATTAGCTCTATTAATTCGTGAAAGAATGAAATCTATAACACTACGCTGCCCAGCTCGGTAGTAAGTTTTGATAGCAGCATTATGTTCATCAAAAGAAGGTGGTAAGGTGAAGCGTTTAACTAAATCTTCTAAAATAGCCTCGCCACCAACCGTTTCTTGAAAAAGACGTTTATAATCTTGATTTGTTAATTCTTTATTCATGCCTCACCTGTTGTCTGATCTTCTAGCATAGATGTTGATGCTTGCTGTTCTAAAGCTTCGGCTCTCTGCTCTCGCAAAATCTGAACTTGTTGCTCTGTACGCATAACAGACTCTGGTACACCTAACGCCTCAGCCGTGAAGCGGGTTGCCTGATCAAAATCGATATTGTCTAATACCGCTTGATTAACTTGAGCGCTTTGCATAGTCATTTGTATGAGATTACTGATGGCGGTAACTTCATCAAATTTCTGAGCACGCGCCAACGGGCTGATATACTTGATAGTTACCAATTTAGTTTGTAAGCTTACTGGCGGTTCACTAAATAAACCTGCTCTATAAGCAATGCCGAAGCAACGTTCAATAAGTGGCTGTAAATATTCAGCTTGCATTCGGCCATAGATAGGACCTAACAATTGCCTAATGAGTTGTTGTCTCATATTAACTTCAGTAGCCGTCATAGCTGGACCATCTTGTGGTTGAAGCTGATCAGCTAACATGATCTTTCTAATTTGGGCTTGTAATTGTTCACATTTAGTAAAAGACACATTAAAATTAGCCCCACTTTGCAAAGGTTTCATGCTATCTACACTATTAGCTACGATAATTTTACGCGGCCCTACCGTAATGGTTTGTGGATTTAAGACCCCGTCATCTTGCGCAATCCACATTCCGCTAATAGCTAAATCAGCATTTGCTAATTCCATACGTTTAATATCATTTAATGTTTTTGCATCAGGTAAAGCATCAGATACTGAGCCAATGGCATAGACACTCTGCGGAATCTGCATCCAGCGTGGAATCACTATTGGCATTTCGTTATAGCCACTTTCCCGAACAATATATTGGTTGTCTAGATCAAAATGTATTGAGGCTATAGGCAATCTATTCGCTGGCTCACCTTGTTTGCCATTGACTCTTGGAAAAACGGCATGAACAAAATTAAGTTTACTCCTTGGCTCTCGTCTTGCTTGCTGTTTAACTTTTTCGCTGACTTGCCCAGCAAACTCATTAACCGTCTGCTCGGCGGTTAATTGATAACAGCGATAAACCATATCTATTCGACCATCTGCTCTGGTGCTATCACAATAAACACTAGCAATCGGCCACAATTGAAAATTAAATGCCCCCTTCTCTTTGTCACTATCAACATACAACACAAACCAACCAGCGCTCATTAAGTCTAGATTACCCTCATAAGCTGCGCTATCAAAATTGGAATTATGAATGTTACTCCATAATAAATTAGCGGCTTGATCAAGCCACCTTTTTTCTTCATCAGAAGCATTATCTACATCTAATCCGAACCAACGGGCATTAGCTGGAGTTAAACCGCTAATAATAGCACTAGCTTGGGTACGAGCTGCATCTGTTAAAGTAGAATCTAATAACTGTGCTTTCTTTCTTTGAATACTACTAGAGCTTACTAGCTCATTGTTAAAGCCCGTACCTCGAACTGGGAAAGTATAATCAAAACACTCCTTCCAAACTTGTTCATGAGGTTTTCTATCTACCTTTAATACTGCTAATCTATTAATAATTTTATTAGCTAGATTATTCATCTTATTAACCACCTAAGGTCTGTTTGGTATTACCTTTTTCACCACCTACTGAAAGCAGGCTACTAGCTCTACGTATTTTTTTCTTTTTTGCTATCTCTAAATTAGCTTCCTCCGCTGCCTTATTTGCAGCATTTTCCGCTTCTTTTTCGGGATCGCTATTAAGCACGTCAGGCGTTTTTGGTTTAGCTGACATGCCTCGAAGGAATTTAAAGCGTAATGTTTTTTTGAGTAGCTTTCTTGATCCGCCCATTATTGTTCTCCTTTAACTAACCAACCCTGCTCAGTAAGTATGAAATGTTGTAAGCCTATTTTATTAGAGGGTGTAGCTTTATTTATTTGATGAGGGCTTTCAAAAGATTGCTGATTAAGTTGTAACGCATGCTCTATAGCCTGCTCTTTACTTCCTAAAAAATCCTCTAGCCATTGCCCTGTTTGGTCAATAACTCCATAACGCCCTCTAGCTTTATGTTTTGCTTGATATAAAGACATAATAACCCTCGCTAATTTGAGAGTTTTAGTATGGACTAAGGTAATGGTTGGATTTCCAACTCTTGATAGTTCCAAGCTCAGTTAATTATTATTGTTAGGAGAAAGAGCAAAACTAATCCCATTTCTTTTTACCATGAAAACACTAAAAGATACTCATTAATATGAACGCTTGGCTATTTCAAAACCATAGCCATCTTTAGAAAGGTTTCCACCTTAATAGAATATTAACTATTACTCTACTCCACCTGATATTTTATGACGTCTATGCCCTACCCCAAAAAGTATTATGCCTAATACCACTAACCAACCAAAAGCCGACCAGTTCAGGACTGTTTCATCAGCAGGGTCAATACAAGCAATATCGGTTTGCAGCGGATTATAAAGAATATTAATAAGCTCCCTCTCGTTATAGCTTACTTTTACATAGGATATTTCAGTCTGCTTACTATTCCCATATTTGTCAAAATACTTAACAAGAATACGGGTAGTGCCAGGGCCGTCAGGCTCAGATATTACTTTTGACACCAACGCCTTAGTCGCCATCCCTTTGCTAGCAAGGTGTTGGTAAGTTTTACTGGCATAAAGTTGTTGTTGTGAAAAATTTGTACATTTGATAGGCTGCTTTATAAACAATAAAACAATCCCTAAAATAATACAAATAACTGCTATTACCCTTAAGATATGACTTACTCTAGTTCTCATTTAACTTCCTTACATTTTTTCCTTGTTAGTGCACCGCCATGGCTAAATAAACCAGCTTGGAATAGCTAAGTTAATTAGTTAAATCAGCTCCTTTATGATAAATCAACTATTATCCTTTATCTAATAAATATCAGATAGTTACTTTTGAAACCTAGTAAATTATTTAACTTACCGCTACTGCATTTAACAAACTTCTTAACAGTTTCCTTGTATCTAAAGAAATCACCTAGTCACTCCTTAATAGGGTTATTATCTATCTTTATAGAGAAGAACAAAAGTTTATTGCTAGCCAGTATCACAACCAAAACTACCAAACGCTATAAATTATCTTGTCAGAACAGGATTATTAACCGCATCATCTCCCATCTTAATAAATAATCATGATAGCGGCTAAAAGCAATCATACAGCGACATAACCCATTGCTATTAACTATCAGCGCTAGTTACTATTAACGCACAATATGGCAAAGAGTATGATATTAAGCACTATAGACATAATTATAAATATCACCTTATTATTAGTCCCGCTAATAGTTAGCAGCTTTATTAGTTCAGACACTACCCAACCTAGCACCCCAATATACACTAATATTTCAAGTCCCCAGCTATGCAGATTAAAAAATAATTAAATAACATTCCATCACAAATACGATTGTCCAGCCCTTAGTAAGTACGCTAAAACTTGTAAAATAATCATTGGTTTCCGCCCTAGCTAAATAAGCAGCTCCATAGACAGCTAGCGCATCTACCGCAGAAATAACTAATAAAGTGAAGGCTAACGTAATTATCAATAGTAACTTAAACACTTTTCCCTCCTACTTCCTTAACAATGCTCACGTCATGTTCCATTATAAGAAATGTTATTAACTATCACAACAATTACATGTAATAATTAATTAATATAACATGTGATTACATTTAATACTCATTTTCTTTTTTACGGCATTAGCTGCTAAAGTTAGCTAATTATCAAAGCTAGTCCACTGAGCTATTTTTTCATTATCCTTATATTGCTCTTCCTTCACTTTAGTACCCAATTCATCCCAATAAAACCATAAATCTTGCTTGTAATCATGGCGATAACTGCCTTGAACCTTTAATTGACCTGATGGATACCATAAACTCCATTTACCCTCTTTCAGGTTATTAACAAACTGGCCTTGCCAACCTAATTGGCCATTCTGATACCACCTTGACCAAGTCCCTTGCCGTTGATCATTGTCTAAACCACCTTCATAACTTTTTTGACCATTTTTATACCAACCAACAATATATATTAATTTGCCATCTTTATAAGTTAATTGTTCTTGCTTATGACCATCAACAGACCAAATGAGCAAATCTATATCTTGTTGAGTTACCTTAGCTGAAGTTAATTCTTCTGGATGAGTAATCCAAAAAGGATTTGTTTGTTTAGTATTAGAATCGCTGTAAAAATCCTGTACTAAATATTTGTTATTTTCTGTCTTTAACAACTTACGGTAAAAACCGCTAGCTACTTTATTGTTAGTTAATTGCCAATCTTTATCATAATAGGCAATAATATCTCCTTCTTTATCTATTAAAGGGGAATCAATCGACTCTGCCCAAATAATTGAGCTAAAAAATAGCAATATTATTAGCCTTACTTTAGTTAACATAAGCAAACTCTCTCCTTCAGTGTTCTTAGCTAATTATTCGCCCTAATATCACTGTCTCAAAAAAACTTAATAGTATAGCTATTTTCTGCTACTATCCTTATTATTGAAAGTCACTTATTAAAAAATTGTTGCCATGTTATCACGTCTTAACCAATTATTTCCGCTCCTATCTCTTTGTTTCATGCTAAACGCCTGCCAAACACCACAAGGTAGCCACAACCTAGTAAGTTATTTTGATAACGCCGGAAATACTGTTTCCGAAGCAGTAGCCGGAGGCAGTTATAGAAAACTACTAAAAAAACAAGCTAACGGTTTGTTAGTACAAAACTTTTTTAATGATACTAATCACAAACAAACAGATCCTTTTCTTATTGAAACATCACAAGATTTTTCTGTATTTATGCCTGCTCATATTGAGGGGGCTTTTGTCAGATGGTATGACAATGGACAACAAGCAGAAATAGGCCATTATCAACATGGCCGTAAAGAAGGACAATTTATTGAGTGGGATAAACAAGGTAATACCCTGATGGAAATGACCTTTGCCAATGACTTACCCCATGGCAAAGCAACTCTTTGGTACAGTCAAGGCACAAAATACATTGAAGGACAATATAACTATGGAACAGAGTCAGGTACTTGGTATATACGATATCCTACGGGCGAAATAAAAGTGACTATCAACTTCTCAGCAGGTAAGATTATGTCTGCTAAAGATGCTAATGGCAATCCGCTTAATCTCAAGCAGCTAAAAGGATTCACTATGAATCAAACTAATCAATAAATAGACCTTGGCATTTTATTGATAAATTAAAGTATTAGCTTAATTTATAATTAAAAACCGGCATGATTAAATTTTCTAAAACACAAATAGCCTATTAACCAAACGATGAAAGCTTCCATACTAAAAAACAGCACAGTCATTATTAGATAACCAAACTTATTTAACATTAGGCTAAAGCTATCTGACATTAATAACGGCAGTAACCAAATAATAACGCCTATCCTTAACAAGTAATAAGGCTTTATTTTCATCTGCTGTTGATAAATTAACAATACTGCTATGGGAATAACTACTACATAAACAAAGACTAACATAATATAAAAGATCAATAGTGTAATTTGATTAGTTAATGCCTCACTTATAGCAAATGACACGGTTAACTTAACAAGCAATTCGTTAGTATGATACAAATTTAGTCCTATCATCCATAGACTGAATGCCATTAACAAGCTAGATAGCGCACAGGGACAATCATCGTTAACTGTTTGTTGCGTAAAGGTTGCCAAGATTAATTTAGCTATCACTATCATTACTAATAGCCCTGCTAAGTAGCAGCTATTGATATAGTAAACCAACATGTCACTATAGAGCATTAGCCAGTAATTTTCTTCACCTATGAAGGCTAATGTAGCGTTGGGTAAATAATGAATAATCAGCACATTAAGAATGATAAGTACTAGTTGTAAACAAATATTTTTACTACGAATAATTGCAGCGGGTGCTAACGTATTGGTCTTAAGTAACAAAACTAAACCAGTGACTAGAAGACCGCTTGTCAGCACATCTTTCAAAAAAACCATCAATTGATCATAACTAGGATAATAAAACCAAGCTATTAACTCTTTAAAGCTAACCAACCCGTTAATTGCAAAGGCAACAAGTAGATTAATAACCAGTAGCAGCAAGCACTGTTTAACAGAGTTGTTCAATGACATCCATTTAACCATTACTGCTATTTCGCATAATAAATCCTAATTATCCTTTACTAATCTTTTTAAAATTAATAGGCCCACTATCTTTTAGTGCTTAACAGGCTAACTATAAAAGTATTCATACAAAGTAATGTCAGTGTTTGTCTACCGGTTTGGCATTGTTGATACTACTTATACTAAGTATGCTGCATAGAAGATACAAAACTGTCATCATCTATCACCTGTTGCTAACAACTTTTATTCTCGTTAGTAGCGAATAATACACCTGCTAAAGCTAGATTTCTTACCCTAAACTCATAAAAACAAGACTAATAACACCCACCATCATTTTTGATATAGCCAAAGGCTAGCTTCAATTTTTGACTAAAACACTATCTAGCTTACTTTTTAACATTAATGCCTCATTACTTATCAATCTATAAGGCC